>NZ_JBIMJQ010000005.1:0-121328 GCF_043674215.1 Streptococcus sp. A22 | reverse complement strand
TCCTGAGCCAGGATCAAACTCTCATTAAAATTAGTTTGTCCGACTAAGCACTCTGGCTTATCCGTTTATTGTTTTTTTGTCATTGACGATTTATATAAATATAAATCACCCTGCACGTTTGGTTCGTCTTCTTTAATTTTCAAAGGTCTTGTCGTCCTTGCGACAACTATATCAGTATATCACATCCCTGATTTCCTGTCAACTACTTTTTGAAACTTTTTTTCGTTTCTACTTCGCCAACAGTCCCTCGCGAGACAACTTCATTATTCTATCATCTATAGCTAATACTGTCAATAGCTTTTTTCAAAAATTTTTAATTTTTTTCATCGGCTAGGTTCTAAAAGCCTGATCAACAAATGCTTCAAATGATAGCTTGATTATTCTATCAGCTAAAGAGTCAATTGTCAATAAGGAAAATTGGGTTTTAAGCAAAAAAGAAGACCAAGAGGTCCTCTCATGTGTGTTATTTCCGTTTCCGTGCGATCAGATGAATCGGCGTTCCTTCAAAAACAAAGGCTTTGCGAATTTGATTTTCCAAGAAACGCATGTAGGAGAAGTGCATGAGCTCTTCTTCGTTGACAAAGACCACAAAGGTAGGTGGCTTGGTCGCAACCTGGGTCGCATAGAAAATTTTCAAGCGTTTGCCCTTGTCGGTCGGTGTTGGGTTAATGGCAATGGCATCCATGATGACATCGTTAAGAACAGCCGACGGAATACGGGTATTCTGGCTTTCGCTAATGGCCTTGATCATCTCAGGCAACTTATGCAAGCGTTGCTTGGTCAAGGCCGATACAAAGATAATCGGTGCGTAAGACAAATACTGGAATTGGTCGCGGATATCGTCTTCCCATTTCTTCATAGTATGATTGTCTTTTTCAAGCGTATCCCACTTGTTGACAACGATAATCATTCCTTTACCAGCTTCATGGGCAAAGCCTGCGATGCGTTTGTCATACTCACGAATACCTTCTTCGGCATTGATGACCATGAGGACCACATCTGAACGGTCGATGGCACGCATGGCACGCATGACTGAATATTTCTCGGTATTTTCATAAACCTTACCAGACTTACGCATCCCTGCCGTATCAATCATGGTAAATTCTTGACCTTCTGGGTCTGTAAAGTGCGTATCAATGGCATCACGAGTCGTTCCAGCTACTGGAGAAGCAATCACGCGCTCTTCACCCAAAATAGCATTAATCAAGCTGGATTTACCAACGTTGGGACGACCAATCAAGCTGAACTTGATAATATCTGGATTTTCTTCAACCTCTTCATTTGGTAGGTTTTCAATGATAGCATCCAAGACATCCCCTGTACCAATCCCGTGGACAGATGACACAGGATAGGGATCACCTAGTCCAAGCGAATAAAAATCATAAATCTCATTACGCATCTCTGGGTTGTCGACCTTGTTGACAACTAAAATGACTGGCTTGTTGGTCTTGTAAAGGACGCGAGATACATACTCATCCGCATCGGTCACACCCTCTTTTCCAGACACGACAAAGACAATGACATCAGCCTCGCTCATAGCAATATCAGCCTGGTGCTTGATTTGCTCCATAAAGGGAGCGTCTACATCGTCAATTCCTCCAGTATCAATGATGGAGAACTTGCGATTGAGCCATTCAGCAGTCGCATAGATACGGTCGCGTGTCACACCTTCCACATCCTCGACGATAGAAATGCGTTCCCCCGCAATCCGGTTAAATAATGTTGATTTACCAACGTTGGGACGTCCCACGATGGCAATAGTTGGTAGAGCCATAGCTCCTCCTCTTCTCTTACAATAATTTATTTTTTTCTAAAATAACCTTGGTTTCAGCTTGTTCTGCCTGGCCAAATTGGGCTACAATCCGTTCTGACCACAATTCAGTCTGGCGGTCTCCAGCGTATACTGTCTGGATCTGATCGTAGGATTTGATGATTTCAATATCCTGCTCGACATACTCTTCCTCAAAGACAATTGCCTCTGTCGCCAAACGCGGTTTGACAGGATGAGCTTGAGCTGGAAGACCTAGTGCAATACAAAAAATCTGATAGGTATAGTCTGGTAAATTGAACAGCTCTGCCATTGCCAAAGCCTGATGACGAATCATGCCGATAAAGACACCGCCGTAACCTAGACTTTCCGCAGCAAGCAGGGCATTCTGACCAGCCAAAGACGCATCAACCGAGGAAATCAAGAGATTTTCCGTACCCTTGGCATCAAAATCGGTTCCGTGGAGTTCCGCTGCCTTGCTGGCACGATTGTGGTCGCCGACGAAAAACAGAATGGCCTTGGCCTGCAAGATAGCAGGTTGGGGCACCAAATCATACAGGGCCTGCTTTTTTTCCTCAGTCTGGATGACAATTATTGAGTAGGACTGGAAATTCTTCCAGCTGGAGGCAGCACGGCCAGCTGTGATAATAGCCTCTAAATCCGCCCGCTCAATCGGTTCATCTGTAAAACGGCGGACAGAACTATGGGCCAGCATCAAATCAATGGTTTCATTCATCGTCGGTTGATCCCTTTCAGGTGTAAATCTCGTGCCAAATAGCGAATGCGCTCCATGACACGTTTGGCCTGCCAGGTTTCATCACCAGACTTGCCAGAGGCGAAATGCCGCTCCAAATCATCAAGGGAGAAATTGGAAGTAAAGAAGGTCGGTAGATTTTCCTGCATGCGGTATTGAAGAATGACCTGTAGCACATCGTCACGCACCCACGGACTATGTTGCTCAGCCCCAATATCATCCAAGACCAAAACTTGAGCGGTCTTAATCTCGTCAATCTTATCCTTAACTGAACCGTCTTTGATGGCATTTTTTATATCCACCACAAAAGTCGGATAATGGAGCATGGTGGTCGACTGCAAATGCGTTTTAGACAAGAGATTAGCCAAATAAGCCATGAGATAGGACTTGCCAATGCCAAAATGACCGTAGATATAGAGTCCTTTGGGCTTTTCATCAAAGCGTTTGACAAAATCTGCAATGGCCAACATGATTTCCACCCGATTTTCATCGTTCTTATCAATGTCCGCCACCGTCACATTTTTCAGACTGGCTGGCATATTGATGAGCTGAATGCGATTTTTGATAGCTTCCAGACGACGATACTCAACCAATTCTGCCGTTTCCAAATAGGACACGTCCGCATAGCCCTCATTCATAATGAGAACAGGCTGGTAGCCCTTAGCCATATAACTTTCGTCTTGCTTGAGAAACTGGTCGCGCTGGCTGATATATTCCAAAAATTTGGAAATAGACAAGGTAATTTCCTGCTGTGTCAAACCTTGTTCTTTTATAAAGTCAGCCACATCTGCATCCGCTACAATCTCCTGGTAGAGTTCTTGATAGGACTTGCGACTAGAGTTGGCTGTTTGTGACAGCCTGTCTTGCACTGATTTCATCAGCCACCTCCTTGTGTTTCCATTTCTTCCAATTCGCGATAGAGGGCGGCTAGTTGGGCCTGTCCTTCTCTCGTTTGCTCTTGCTTAACTTCTTCCTTGCTCCAGTCCGGCACATTAGTTGCTGACACTTGCTTGTTCAGGACACTTGCCTTCTTGTTGTTTCCTGCTTTCAATTCCCTCAGATAAAGGACAGCTGCCTCTGCATTTCCAATCCCCTTATAGGAAAAATCATTGCCCAACTTGAGGGCGTATTTTTCATTGAGATTGGCCGAATCCACCTTATTAAAAGTGTAAAGAACAAGGACATTGATAACTTCATCCAAGAGACCAATTTGAGCCAAATCTGTCAGGCACTTGCGCTCCGACTGGGTCACTGCTGCCTTTCTTTGTTCCTTAATGAAGACCAAAAATTCCAGACTAGACTTGGACTTGGCCTCACGAACGATGATTTTTTCCTGGTCTGTGAGCCCACTCGTTTGTTTAGCGGAGGCTTGGTCTGACTGTGACAGTCGTTTGGTCGAAATAACCTGGCCGATAGCCGTTTCCTTGACCTTGTGATAGGTTTCCAACCAGGTCCAGCCGGACCGCTCTGCTATGTGACTAAGAGCAATCACATCGTCCGTCTCATCCTGAAATCGTAGCTGGTCCTTGGCCATCATAGCCTTGAAGGCTGACCAGTCAAAGTCCCTCTTACTCTTAGCTACAGGAGAAATATGTCCTTCCACATCAAAAACGTCTGAGAAAGATTTGGAAACATTCTTATCCTGGCTAGGGCTAGCGGGTATGAGATTCTCCACAGAAACCTCGCCAATTCTTTGCTCAAGAAGATGCCGATACAAGGGCTTGCCTAAAAATTCTCCGACACTTAAAGGAGGCATTAGCTCTAGGCCCCTAGTCTCGTCAAGCTGATAAATCTTCAACAGACCCACTGCTGACAGAATATCCAGCGCCTGCTGCAAGCGATGAAAGCCAACATTCATGTGATTTAGAATGCTAGTCCATTGGTAACGCCCCTGCCCCGAGTCACCAAAACTATATAAATAGTAATACAGCGCTAGCGCATCCAAACCGATGATGGGCTGGTAACATTTGCTCAGACTGATTACATCAGGTGCAAAATTCCCAGCTTTCAGATAGGTAAAGGGATCATTTGGTTTCATCTTTGGCACCTGGTTTCACTTTTGACCCCTTAGAAATCATCTGCTTGAGCAAGTTTTCTAACTCACCAACATCTTTGAAAGAGCGATAGACAGAGGCAAAGCGTACATAAGTGATTTCATCTAGTTCAACCAATTCTTCCATGACCAAATTGCCGATAAAGTCACTTTCTACTTCGCTATCATTTTGGGCGCGAACCTTTTGTTCTATTCGATTGACCACCTGATCAATATCACCGGTTGATACTGGACGTTTCTGAGCCGAACGAATAATGCCATTAAAGATTTTCTCTCTCGAAAATTGCTCACGGGTGCCGTCTTTTTTAACAACTACTAGTGTTTTTTCCTCAATTCGCTCATAGGTGGTAAAACGCTGACCGCATTGGTCACAGGAACGGCGACGACGGATGGTATTCCCATCTTCTGCCTGGCGACTATCAACAACATTTGACTTCAAACTCTGACACTTTGGACAACGCATACTCTTTCTCCTACTTTGCTTTTATCACTTCAGTATAGCATAAAATAATCAAAAATAAAAGAAAGCGATAAGCACGCTTTCCTAAGTACTTTCAATCTGGTCATCCAGGCGATGGTGAACCCATTCCCTGACCAGACGGTAAATGACCGCAAAAATTGGTGTGAAGAAGACCATTCCTAGAAGGCCAAACAAATTTCCACCAATCAGGGCTGCAGCCAGGGTGAAGAGGGTTGGCAGACCAACCGACTGTCCAACTACGCGCGGATAGATTACATTACCCTCAATCAATTGAATGATTTGGAAGAGAACAATAGACCACAGAGCCAACAAAGGATTTTGTACCGCCACAAAGAGGGCACTAATCAGGCAGGCTGTAAATGGACCGATATAGGGAACGAAGGATAGGACCCCTGCCAAAATACCGGCCATGCTAGCATAGGGGATACCAGAAAGTCCATAGCTGACAAAGACCAGGACCCCAATAATAACGGCCTCTACAATTTGGCTCATCAAGAATTTATCATAGGTATCTATCACAACTTCCCCGACGTAGTTGATCAGACGAACTGCTTTCTGTGGCAGAGTAGCCTGCAAGAGTTTCCCCGTCATGGACTGCAGATGTTCCTTGCTTCCCAGGATAGCCAAAGTGAAGAAAAAGGCCATAACCAGGGTCATTGTGTTGGAAAAAATGCCTGTAACATTGGATACCAGATGAGACAGAACCGGAGTGACAATACTAGAAATAAAGTCTAGATTCCTAAATTGTTCAATAAAACCTGCAATCTGGTCACCAATCTGACCAGACAAGAAGCCATTGGACTCCAGAAAATCCGTAAGGGCTGTGACCGATTTTGGAATAGCCGTCCTGCTGACCGTTACTAGCTCTGAAACTGTCTTGGTCAGGGTTGGCAAAACAATCAGAACCAAACCTGTCACAATCATCACAAAGGCAATGAGGACCCCTACAATGGCCAAACTACGGCTGGATTTTTTCAAAAAAGCGACCTTTTCAAGCTGCACTTCCAGCTTTTTCATAGGTACATTTAAGATGAAAGCAATGATTGCTCCAATGAAGAGAGAGTTCATACTTGCTAGGACAAGCTTAATAATAGCGTACAAGGCCGACCAATTAAGGACAGCTAAGAGGATTGCACCCGCCAATAAAATCAGCAAGGCCTTTTCTTTAAACGACGAATTCATAATTACTCCTTAGATTTCTTACTAACAATACTAACACAAGCCCAGCAAAAAAGAAAGGACAAGCCTTTCTTACTTAGTCACGCATGGCATATCCAACACCGCGAACTGTCTTGATATAGGACGGTTTTCCAGCTACATCCAATTTCCCACGCAGATAGCGGATATAGACATCTACCACATTGGTTTCCGATGATGTCGCCTCGTATTTCCAAACCCGCTCTAACAATTGTTCGCGAGTGACAGGCTCAGGACTATTCATCAGTGTCGCCAGGAGATCGTACTCTCGACGAGTCAGGTTAATCAGCTCATCTCCACGGGATACCGTGCGATTTTGAAAATCGATTTTCAAATCTCGATAAGCAGCCTGCAAGGGAACCTGAGTACAATGATTGTCAATAAAATCCCGACCACGGAAAATAGCTGAAATCTGCTCGACCAATTCGCTGATGACAAAGGGCTTGACCACATAGGAAACCGCATAGGACAAGACTTCCTCACCATGCTCATCCACATCTGCCGAATCAATAGCCACAATCAGGACGGATGCAGGTTTGATAGCTAATAACTGCGTGGATAATTCCTTACTGGACATATCTGACAGCTGAAAACTCATGAGAATCAAATCAAAATCCGTCTCATGCGCCAAGGACAAAGCCTCCTGGCCAGTAGAAGCATAGTCCACCAAATAGTCCTTCTTCTGCAATTCCATGGAAACAAAATGCGAGAGATTGCGCTCACGACCTGCAATCAAAATTTTCTTAGCCATAATATCCTTATCTAATCGAAAGTTTCAAGACCATTTCAGTCAGAAAGAAGGGCGCTTGCACGCCCTACTTCTATTATTTATTTTTCGCTATACCAATCATAGTGGAAGACACCCTCTTTGTCCTTACGGTTGTAAGTGTGGGCACCAAAATAGTCGCGTTGTGCTTGGATCAAGTTTGCTGGCAAGTTCTCAGCGCGGTAGCTGTCAAAGTAAGTAATGGCTGCTGAGAAGGTTGGCACAGGAACACCTGCTTGAACTGCCAAGGCAACAACGTCACGGACAGCTTGTTGGTACTTAGCTGTTACGTCAAGGAAGTATTCATCCAAGAGCAAGTTTGCCAAATCTTCATCACGTCCATAAGCATCGGTAATCTTTTGCAAGAAACGAGCACGGATGATACAACCTGCACGCCAGATTTTAGCGATTTCGCCAAATGGCAAGTTCCAGTTATTTTCTTTAGACGCTACGCGCAATTGCGCAAAACCTTGTGCATAAGACATGATTTTTGAGAAGTAAAGGGCTTGACGGATTTTCTCCACCAATTCAGCCTTATCGCCGTCATAGGCAAATGGTGCTGGTTTTGGAAGGACCTTGCTAGCTGCCACACGCTCATCCTTGTAGGTTGAGATATAACGGGCAAATACAGATTCTGTGATGAGTGACAACGGCACACCCAAATCAAGTGATGATTGACTAGTCCATTTACCAGTACCCTTATTACCAGCCGCATCCATGATATAGTCAACGATTGGCCCTTCTTGACCTTCATCATCCTTACGTTGCAAAATATCCGCAGTGATTTCAATCAAGTAGCTGTCCAATTCACCCTTATTCCACTCAGTAAAGATGTCAGCCATTTCATCTACCGAAAGACCAAGCAGGTGTTGCATGAGGTCATAAGACTCAGCAATCAACTGCATGTCGCCATACTCGATACCGTTGTGGACCATTTTTACATAGTGACCAGCGCCATCTGGGCCGATATAAGTCACACATGGAGCGCCGTCCTCTGGAGCTTTTGCAGAAATTTCTTCCAAGACATCCGCTACTAATTCGTAGGCTTCTTTTTGACCACCAGGCATGATAGACGGACCTTCAAGGGCACCTTTTTCACCACCGGACACACCTGTACCGATGAAATTGATGCCTGAATTTGCCAATTCTTTTGAACGGCGAATGGTATCTTCGTAGAAGGTATTTCCGCCATCAATCAAAATGTCTCCTTCATCCAAGTGTGGCAAGAGAGATTGAATAGTTGCATCTGTACCAGGTCCTGCTTGAACCATGAGCATGATACGGCGTGGTTTTTCGATAGATGCGACAAAACTTTCCACATCATAGCTTGGTACCAAGTTTTTGCCTGGGTTGCTAGCTACCACATCTTCTGTCTTATCAGCAGAGCGGTTGTAAATGGCTACTGTGTAACCACGTGATTCAACGTTAAGAGCAAGGTTACGACCCATAACGGCCATCCCTACTACACCAAAGTTTGCTTTTGTCATGTATACTAACTCCTATAATTACTATCTTCTATTATACACCGAAAAGAGTCTAGTGGCAAGAATTTTCTGATAATTTAACCTTCCGACATTTTTCTGAATCTTTCACTAGCTTTTTCACTCATCGAACAAGCCCTGCAATTGAGCAAATGGACTATTAGCCTCTTTCTTTTCCTGGGCTTCCTGTTGGAAATCATCCTCGGTCATCAGGGTCCAAGATTGGCCCGACGGCAAATCCTGCCCAGCCTCTTCTTCTGGCGTCAAAACCTTGATAGGAATGTTGAGAATAATGTTGTCTGCGACACTTTCTTCTAGGACAATGCAGTCCTCTTCCACCACAAAAACCATATCTTCGTCAATCAAATCCTGGTCCTTGAGAGCAGCTTCATTGGCCACAAAGAGTTCGTTGACCTGCTCCTCACGACGTAAGACCACTGGCTGGAGCGAACGGCTAGAAGCTAGGGTAATGTCGTAGGTCATCTGGTAATCTAGGAAAAAGATCCCCGCCTCAAAATGGACACGACCAGACACCTGGACAGGCGATAGGTCCAAAACCTCGCTGGAACGCCCCTGAACTTCCTGGCTCAAATCCAGTGTTTTCTCAAAAGAAATACCGTCTGGATTTTTCTGAATATCGTAAATGTGAAACATAAGCCCTCCTATTCAGCGTGTTCTGTAATGTAGTTGTAGACTTCCTGTCCAGCTACTGCACCATTTCCAACAGCCGTCGCAATCTGACGGAGCTGATTTTGGCGAATGTCGCCGATGGCATAGATGCCATACTTGCTGGTTTCCATTTTTTCATTGGTCACAACCCAGCCAGCCTCATCGGTAATACCCAAATCCGCAACGCTTTCAGTCATCGGATCCAGCCCTACATAGATAAAGACTCCGCCAAATTCAAGCTCTGACAATTCTTCAGTCTTGACATTCTTGATAACCACGCTTTGCACGCGCAGGTCATCTCCTTTGATTTCCTCGACGACACTGTCCCAGATGAAGTTGATTTTTTCATTGGCAAAAGCTCGGTCTTGGATAACTTTTTGGGCACGTAGCTGATCTCTGCGGTGAACGATGGTCACAGACTCTGCAAATTGGGTCAGGAAAAGCGCCTCTTCCACGGCAGAATCTCCCCCTCCGACAACCAAAAGTTTTTGCTGACGGAAGAAGGCTCCGTCACAGACCGCGCAGTAGGAAACCCCGCGGCTGTTGTAGGTATCTTCACCTGGAACTCCCAGCAGACGGTGTTTGGCACCCATGGCTAGGACAACCGTCTTGGTCTCCAAAACGCTATCTTCGGTAATCACTTTTTTAACAGGTCCATCTTCTTCAATGCGGATGAGGGGCCCGAAAATATGGTCCACACCGAATTTTTCAAGGGGCTCAAACATTTTTTCAGCCAAAGCTGGTCCAGAAATATGGTCGTAGCCTGGATAGTTTTCAATCTCAGCGGTGTTGTTCATCTGGCCGCCATAAATACCGCGTTCTAGGAGGGCAACTTTGAGATTGCTCCGTCCTGCATAAAGTGCGGCGGTCATGCCTGCAGGACCTGCACCAATGACAATTGTATCGTACATTCTTTCTTCCTTCTATGCCTTCAGCATTAACAAAATGGCCACGATTCCAAAAGCTAAAATAGGGATGGTCATAATGTTAATGAGCAATAAATCATATAAAAATTCTTGGCGTTCTTGATAGGTCTTATCTCGATTTTTTAAAGCTCGAATTAGAAACCAAATCAAGCTCAGCAATACCACAATAATTGTGGCAATGAGTAGTCCTTGCAAATAGTTACTTAATATTGATTGTAACATCGGTCTCCCTCTGCTAACTCTTAAAAGGTTTGACGCTTAGCTTTGCGTTCTGCACGCCCCTTAGCACGCGCTTCCACTCGCTTGGTCTTACGACGTTTTTCGTCCACCGCCCACTGGATTTTCTTCTTATAGCCCGGCTTGATTTTCTTTTTCTTCTTCTTGACCAGACCAATCATCTCGATGTCCAATTTCTCACGTGTCTTTTCACGTTGAACACGACGATCACGGTCATAGGTATCGACAAATTCGCCGTCCTTCATTTCTTTGGGCAAGAACTTGATATTGAGTTTTTCCAACTCACGAATATCGGCATCATCGCTCGGTTGATAAAGGGTAATGGCAATACCTGACAAACCATTGCGTCCTGTCCGACCGACCCGGTGAACAAAGAAGGACAAGTCCTGCGGAATGGCATCGTTGATGACATGGCTGACTCCTTCAATATCAATCCCACGAGCCGCCAAGTCTGTCGCTACGATATACTGATAATCCAAATTCTTAACTTGGTTCATGATACGCTTGCGTTCACGAGGTGGAATATCTCCGTGAATTTTAGCCACGCGCAATCCATTTGAAAGCAAGTAGCTGTGCAATTCATCTGCCCGAGTCTTGGTATTTACAAAAATCATGGCTAAATAGGGCTGCATGAGCCTGGTTGCTTCCAAAATTTGAGCATTGCGGTCGCGCCCTTTTGTCGAAATCAACCAGTTTTCAATGGTATCCGAAATGACTGTCTGGGTCTTGATTTGTTCCATGACAGGATTGGACAGGTATTTTTTCAAGAAAGGCTGGAGCTTTTGCGGAATGGTCGCGGAAAAGACCATGAATTGCAAATCTTTCGGCAGGCTCCCAGCAATCTTATCCACCGTCTCCAAAAAGCCCATGTCCAAGGTCATATCCGCCTCATCAACGACAAAGGTCTTAGCCTTATGAATAGCCAAATCACCCGATTGAACCAAGTCGTAAATCCGACCCGGCGTTCCGACAACGATATGGGGCTGACCAGCCTGCAATTTGTCAATCTGGCGATTTTTATCCGTCCCACCGACATAGTTAGACACACGGACTTCAGGTTGAAAATGCCCTGCCATCTGCTTGGCTGCTTGATAAATCTGGGTCGCCAATTCACGCGACGGAGCTGTGATAACAGCCTGCACCTGGTCCAGCTCTTCGTCCAATTTTTGGAAAATCGGAATTAAAAAGGTATGGGTCTTGCCCGAACCAGTCTTGGATTCTCCAATCAAGTCACGACCAGATAGCACCACAGGAATCAATTTTTCCTGGACCTCTGTCGGCGTGACAAAGTTAATCTCTTTCAAAGCCGCCTGGATGGACGGCTTAAGTTTCATATCTGTATATTTCATAATGTCCTCTTTTTCTGATTCCTTTCATTATACCATTTATTAGAATGACAAGCAAAAAGGACGGATGGGCATCGAAAAATTCAAAGCTTCATATCTATCGCCATTAAAAGAGACCAAAACATCCGTTTCAGTCTCTTCATTGTTTCATTTAATCCAACAACTTCTGCAATTCTTGGGCTAGTAATTGTTGAGCAACTTGTGGATTGGCCTGACCTTTTGTTGCCTTCATAAGGAAACCTGTAAAGGCCTTGTCCGCATTGCGTTTGCCGGACTTGAAGTCAGCTACGGCTGCCTCGTTATCCGCAAAGACTTGGTGGATAATCGGAATGAGGACCGCTGGGTCTGAAATCTGTACCAAGCCAGCTTTCTCAACGTAAGCCTTAGCAGAGCCACCTTCTTTCGCCAAGTGAACAAAGACTTTCTTGGCAATCTTAGATGAAATAGTGCCATCCGCAATCAAGGCAATCATCTCAACCAAGTTTTCTGGTGTCAAAGCGATTTGCTCAATAGTCTTACCTTCAGCATTGAGGAATTGAGCCACCTCACCCTGCAACCAGTTGGATACCTGCTTAGCATCGCCACCTGCTGCTACTGCCGCTTCAAAGAAGTCAGACAGGGCCTTGGTAGAGGTCAACTGACCTGCATCATAGGCTGTCAAGCCCAAGTTCTCCACATACTGAGCACGGCGAGCCTTTGGAAAGACTGGCAATTCTGCACGCACTTCCTCAATCCAACTATCATCAATCTCATAGAGCGGTAGGTCTGGCTCTGGGAAGTAACGGTAGTCAGCTGATCCTTCTTTTACACGCATGAGAATGGTTTCCCCAGTAGATTCATCATAACGACGTGTTTCCTGCTGGATTTGACCACCTGAACGTAATATTTTGGCCTGACGTTCTACTTCATACTGCAAGCCCTTGCGAACATAGTTGAAGGAGTTGAGGTTTTTCAACTCAGTCTTGGTACCAAATTTTTCTTGACCATAGGGACGAAGGGAAATGTTAGCATCCACGCGCATAGACCCCTCTTCCATCTTGACATCTGAAATACCAGTGTATTGGATGATTTCTTTAAGGGCTGTCAAGTAAGCATAGGCCTCCTCAGGCGAGCGCATATCGGCTTCTGACACAATCTCAATCAATGGCACTCCTTGACGGTTAAGGTCCACATAAGAGTAGCCGTCTGTACCGTGGGTATTCTTACCCGCATCCTCTTCCAAATGCGCACGTTCGATACGAATTTTCTTGGTTGAACCGTCTTCTAGCTCAATCTCAATCCAGCCATTGTAGCCAATCGGCTCGTCAAACTGGGAAATCTGATAGGCTTTGGGATTGTCAGGATAGAAATAGTTCTTACGGTCAAAGTGCATATCCTTGTGAATGTCCATATTCAAGGCCAAGGCAGCTTTAATTCCAGCATCCACAACACCCTTGTTAAGAACAGGAAGGACACCTGGGAAGGACCAGTCAATCACGTTGGTATTGGCATTTGGATCCTCACCAAAATGCGCAGATGAAGGTGAGAAAATTTTCGAGTTGGTATTCAACTCCACATGGACTTCTAGACCAATAATCGTTTCAAAGTTCATTAGTTGGCACCTCCAAAAATCACTGGTTGTTGCTTGTGGTAATCTGTTGTCGCTTCAAAGGCCGCAGCCACTTGGTAAATGGTCTCTTCTGAGTATTTTGGACCAATCAACTGCAAACCAACTGGCAAGCCTTCAACAAAACCAGCAGGAATAGAAAGACCAGGAAGACCTGCCAAGTTTACAGGAATTGTTAACAAGTCCGCCAAGTACATAGCCACAGGGTCATGGTTGAGCGTGTCCAACCCAAAGGCAACCGTCGGAGCTGTCGGCCCCAAAATCAAGTCATAGTCCGCAAAGACTTTTTCAAAATCTTGGATAATCAAGGTCCGCACCTGACCAGCCTTCTTGAAGTAGGCATCGTAGTAACCAGATGACAAGCTAAATGTCCCTAACATAATACGACGTTTGACTTCCTCACCAAAACCTTGGCTACGGGTTTTCACGTAAATCTCATCCAAGTTTGTCGCATCTTCTGCACGGAAACCATAGCGGATACCGTCAAAACGTTGTAAGTTAGAAGACGCCTCTGAGGAAGCAATGATGTAGTAAACGGCAACCCCATACTTAGAATGTGGCAGGCTAACTTCCTCAATAATCGCCCCCAGGCTTTCCAAGTGCTTAGCCGCCTTGAGAATGGTTTCCTTGACCTGTGGATCAATCCCTTCGCCCATGTATTCTTTTGGCATAGCAATTTTCATGCCTTTAATGTCTTGACCAATCTTGCTAGTAAAGTCTGCAATCTCATTAACAGTAGATGTAGCATCCTTAACATCATGGCCAGCAATGACGTTGAGCAACTGGGCATTTTCCTTGACAGTCTGAGAGAAAGGACCAATTTGATCCAGGGAGCTACCGAAGGCAATCAAACCAAAACGAGAAACCGTTCCATAAGTCGGCTTAATACCGACAATTCCGTTAAAGGCCGCAGGCTGGCGAATAGAACCACCTGTATCTGAGCCCAAGGACAGGCGAACTTGACCAGCCGCAACAGCAGCCGCAGAACCACCTGATGAACCACCCGGCACTTTTGTCTGGTCCCAGGCATTTTTCGTCGGCTTGAAGGCAGAATTTTCATTGGAACCACCCATCGCAAATTCATCCATGTTGGTCTTACCGATGACAATCATATCCTTGGCATAGGCCTGAGCAACAGCCGTCGCATCAAAAATCGGTTCATAATTGTAGAGCATTTTTGACGCAGCCGTTGTCAAAATACCCTTGGTTGAAATATTATCCTTAACCGCCAAAGGAATACCGGCCATGACATTGTCCGCATCAATCCCTTTTTGGTCGAGGGCAGCTGCCTGTGCCAAAGCCTTGTCTTCATTGATACTCAAAAACGCATCCACAACAGCTTCGCGGCTCTGAATATCTTCAATCGTCGCCTTGGTCAACTCGACCGCAGAAATCTCTTTTTTGACCAGGAGGTCGTGCAATTCATCAACTGTTTTATTATTCCATGTCATTAGGCATCTCCTCCCCCGTCTAAAATAGCTGGTACCTTGATGTAGAAATCTTTACTTTCAGGTACATTTTTGAACAAGTCCTTACGACTTTCACCCTGCTCTGCCACATCGGCACGCAAGACATTTTTCCGGTCTGCCATGGTGGTCGTCACTGGCACACCTGTCGTATCCACCTCATTTAACAACTCAACCATATCAACAATCTTGCTCAAGGTCGTTGCAAATTCCGCCGTTTCCTGGTCTGTAAATTCCAGCTTAGACAGCTTGGCAACGTGACGCACCTCAGCCTCAGAAATCTTCATACTTACCTTCCTCCTATTGGAAATTTATCTTCTCATTATACCATACTTTAGAAAGAGGACAAAGAACCAAATAACCTCATTTGTCAGCTTTTAGGCATGAAAAAACCAGCCTGATTGGCTGGTCAGAATCACTAGTCAATAATGGTCGCACCGAGCACATGCTGCAGATGGTTGAGGGCGAATTGATGATTTTCCTCTGTCAAAGCCGCAATTGCTGAAGAAATGACTTCAATCTTATAACCTTTGTTATAAGCATCAATGGCGGTATGGAGCACACAAATATCGGATAAAACACCCGTCAAAACCACTGTATCAATCCTTCTTTCCCGCAAACGAACATCCAAATCCGTTCCAGAAAAGGCTGAATAATGGCGTTTGTCCATCCAACGCACACGCGCATGGTTCTGATATTCAGCATAAAAATTCGCCAGGGGAACATACAAATCACGACCACTGGTGCCCATGATATTATGCGGTGGGAAGAGCTTGCTTTCTGGATGCAAATCGTCGTCCACCTCATGCCCATCAATGGCAAAGACAATATAGTCCCCACGGTCAAAGGCTTCTTGGGTCACTTGCGCAATTCGGTCTGCAATAGCTTGAGCAGGCTTACCAGCTGTCAATTTGCCATCGTCCGCTACAAAATCAACCGTATAATCAATCGAAATCAGCGCTTTTGTCATCTTAGTAGTCACGTTTTTTAATCTCATCAAAAATAGCAGGAATCAGAACTTTCAAATAAGTCCCCTTCATACCCAAAGAACGGCTTTCAATAATACCAGCACTCTCCAGCTTACGAAGAGCATTGACAATCACCGAACGAGTAATACCGATACGGTCTGCAATGACAGAGGCCGTCAACTGACCTTCATTGCCATCCAACTCACCCAAAATCGCAGCTACAGCCTTCATTTCTGAGTAAGAAAGCGTATTGACCGCCATATTGACCGCTGCCCGACGACGAATATTCTTCTCATCCTCTTCCCGCTGGAAGTTGAGCAACTGGATACCAACCACCGTCGCCGCAATCTCCACCAAAATCAAATCATCATCGTGGAACTGCTCATCATTGCGCCAAATAATCAACGAACCAAAACGAATACCCGTCACGTGAATTGGTGCAATGGTCGTCAAACCATTTGGATAGGTCGAACGAGACTCAACCGGAATAGCTGTCAATTCACTCTCCACCGGCAAGTTGACCTGCGTGTCATAAACTTGCGCAATGGCCTTAACATACTCTTCCGGATATTGCTTATTGACATAAAATTCTTCCACACGATCATTATTGGTTTTGTAGTTCATGTGGTAGCCAAGGATTTCTCCTTCCGCATTGATAATACAAGTATTACAGTCGATAATTGCAGACAGGTGGTCTGCAATCGCGTTATAAGGCAGTTCTTCTGCCAATTGTTCTTCGGAACGCTTTAAAATCGACGTAATATTCCGTGTTTTTTCTAATAATGTTGCCATAAATTCCTCTTTACACTGTAATTATATTTATTATACCGAATTGTTTGCCAAATTTCAACAATTATCAGAAAATTTACTATTTTTAGAAAAGTATATATTTTTTTAGGTTTTTATAGCCATTTAAAAGAAAAAATCAGGTATTTCTACCCGATTCTAGAAACTGTATTCACAAGTAAGGTCCCTTTAGACAAGAAATAGTTTTTTTCCTACTCAAGGTCGGTTGAGATGGAATACTGACTGTATTTCGAGAAAAACTAGCCTTCTCTCAGGTGCCAAACTGTGAATACAGGGGATTAGCTTAATCTTTCTTATCCAAAGCTCGCAACATCTCATCAATCTTGTTGCCGTATTCAATGGATTGGTCCTTTTCGAAGACCAAATCAGGAATCTTGTAGAGGGTCAACTTACGTCCCAATTCCCGTTTGATGGTTCCTGTCGCTTTTTGCAGACCAGTTTGAGCCTTTTGATTGTCCGAAGCCAGATTACTCATAATGGTGTAGTAAACCTTGGCCATGGACAAGTCACCGACCATCTGTACATCTGTAATGGTCACGCCCTGCACACGTGGATCACGGACTTTCTTTTGCAAAATCTCATTGACTTCGCGCTTGATTTCCATCCCTACGCGATCTGTACGAAAATGATTTGCCATAGGAACTCCTTTCTATTTCCTTATAAAGCGAAGAGGTTGCCTTTCCAACCTCTTACTTGCTTATTATTTCTTAATTTCTTCCATAATGTAAGCTTCGATGGTATCATCTACCTTGATGTCATTGAAGTTTTCAATCATGAGACCACCCTCTTGGGCATTTCCAACTTCCTTGACATCGTCCTTGTAATGTTTCAAGCTAGACAATTTACCGTCGAAGACAACGACACCGTCACGGATAACGCGGACGCTTGAATCACGGGTAACCTTACCACGGATAACCATAAATCCACCGATGGTACCAACTTTGGATACCTTGAAGGTCTCACGGATAACTGCTTCACCAATGATTTTTTCTTCGTACTCAGGATCCAGCATACCCTTCATGGCATCTTCCATTTCCTCGATAACCTTGTAGATAATGCTGTGGAGACGCACTTCAACATCGTCCGTTTCTGCCTGCTGGCGCGCTTCTGCCGTTGGACGAACGTTGAAACCGACAATCAAAGCATTCGACGCTGCTGCAAGAGTCACGTCTGACTCATTGATGGCACCGACTGCAGAGTGAACGATATTGACACGGACACCTTCGACTTCAATTTTTTGAAGAGATGATGCCAAGGCCTCAACCGAACCTTGCACGTCTGCCTTGATAATCACGTTAACAGACTTGACTTCACCGGCTTTAAGAGTATCAAAGAGGTTTTCAAGACTGACACGTTGCGTAGCCTGACGTTGTTTGAGAAGGGCACGTTTGGCACGTTCTTCACCTGCTGCACGCGCAGATTTTTCATCTTCATAGACCGCGAAATGGTCACCCGCCATTGGCGCCTCGTTAAGACCAGTAATCGAAACAGGTGTGGATGGTCCCGCAACTTTGACACGACGACCAAGGTCGTTTGTCATGGCACGAACACGTCCGAAGGTATTTCCGACAACGATTGGATCTTGGACATTAAGAGTACCTTGTTGAACCAAGAGGGTCGCAACCGCACCTTTTCCTTTATCCAAATGCGCCTCGATAACTGTACCGATGGCACGAACAGTGGGATCAGCCTTGAGCTCTTGGATTTCCGCTACAAGAAGCACCGTTTCCAAGAGTTCGTCGATGTTTTGGTTGAACTTGGCTGAGATTTCAACAAATTCAGACTCGCCGCCCCAAGCTGTTGAGATTACACCATGCTCTGCCAATTCACCGATTACACGCTCTGGATTGGCACCTGGTTTATCAATCTTGTTGATAGCAACAATAATTGGGACATTGGCAGCCTTAGAGTGGTTGATTGCCTCGATGGTCTGTGGCATAACACCGTCGTCCGCCGCTACTACAAGGATGGTCAAGTCGGTAACAGAAGCACCACGGGCACGCATAGAGGTAAAGGCCGCGTGTCCTGGCGTATCCAAGAAGGTAATTTTCTTGCCAGCATCCTCAATCTGGTAGGCACCGATATGCTGGGTGATACCACCAGCCTCGCCTGTCGCCACACGAGAATTACGCAAGGTATCCAAAAGCGTTGTTTTACCGTGGTCAACGTGACCCATGATGGTAACAACAGGCGGACGTTCAACCATTTCCTCTTCATTTAGGTAGCCCTCTTCTACAAAGAAACGCTCGATGTCTGCATTGTCCACTTCAACCTTTTCCTTGGCTTCAATACCATAATCCACCATGAGGAGTTCGATGGTATCTCCGTCAAGAGATTGGTTTTGAGTTGCCATAACCCCCATAAGGAAGAGCTTTTTAACAATCTCAGCAGGCTCGCGCTTGATCCGCTTCGCAATTTCTGCTACGGTCATACCAGCTGTATACTCAAACTCTGTTGGCAATTCATGGAATTTACGCTCTGTGACAGGTTTGGCAGTCTGATTGTTCTTACCTTTTTTATTCTTCTTGTTGTTATTCCAGTTACTTGTTCTTTGATTTCTCACTTGATTTTGACTATTTCGATTTCTTTGTTGTTTACGTGGACCATCTTCATCGTCACTATTAAAGTCACGCTTCTTATCTGGTCGAGCTTGTTTTTTACGACGCGTATCGACTGTACTTTCCGCTACCGCAGTTGGGACTGAAGCAGGTTTGGTTTCAGCGATTGGTTTTGTTTCCACAACCGGCTCTTCAAATTTGATTTCCTTTGGCTTCTTAGGCTGATCTTTAGCTGCCTTAGCCTGCAAGAAACGCTCCTCGCTTGTCTTAGCGTATTCTGCGTTCTGCTCAGCTTTCAAAGCTGCTGCACGGGCCTTGAAATCAATCTTAGGAGTAGCTGGACGAACCACTTCCTCCTGACGACGGTCGCTGCGATTAAAGCTACCATTTCCTCCGCGATTGTCTTGGCGGCGGTTGTCACGATTGTCGCGACGGTCTCCAAAGCGGTTTTCCTTACGGTCATTGCCCCCTTGGTTACCACGGAAATCACGGCGGTCGTTGCGGTTGTTGCCTTGACCAGCTTGGCCACTTTGACGGTTGTCACGACGGCCTTTCCCTTGTCCACCTTGGGCACGTTTGGCCGCTTGCTCCTTGGCACGCGCCTCACGTTCTGCCTTGAAGTTACGGCTCTGTGGACGATGAACCGGTGGAGCTGGCTTGCTAACCTCTTGGCTGACAGGTTTTGCTTCAACTGGCCTTTCATCTTTCGGTGTCTCCACCTTTTGTTCTGCCACCTTTGGCTTTTCTACAACTTTCTCAGCCTGTACGGGAGCTGGTTTGGGCGCCTCCGGCTTTTTAGCTGAAAAACTATCTGTAATTCGCTTAGCTCCCGCTTCATCAACACTCGAAGCATGGCTTTTGACATCAAAACCCAATTCTTGAGCCTTGGATACTACTTCCTTACTGCTTACACCCAATTCTCGGGCGATTTCATTCAATCTCTTCTTAGACAATGCCTTGTCCTCCTGTTCTATTCCATAATAGACCTCATCTTCTTTGTAAATCCAGCGTCTGTCACTGCAAGCACCTTTCTAGCCTTGCCGACAGCTGCACTCAATTCCAGCGTTGAAAACGCGGTTACAACTTCTACTTGATAGGTATGACTTTTATCTGTTACTTTTTTGCTTAAATTTCCGGCAGCATCATTGGCTAAAAAGACCAATTTTGCCTGCTGCTTGCGAATGGCATCAACGACCAATTCTTCCCCTGAAATCAGGCGACCTGCCCGTTGGGCCAAGCCCAGTAAATTTAATATTTTTTGCTTCTTATTCGAGTCCAAGCTCTCTCCTCTTGACCTTGTGGTCGACATAGGCAATCAATTCATCATAAAATTCTTCTGACACTTCCATGCTGAAGGAACGGTTGAAAACCTGACGTTTCTTAGCCTGGGCCGCCTCATCATTATCCAGCTTGATGTAGGCACCACGGCCATTTGCCTTACCAGTCGGGTCAATGAAAACCTGGCCCTCTTTATTTTTTACAATGCGGAGCAAATCCCGTTTGTCGATGATTTCACCGGACACCACAGACTTGCGTAAGGGTATTTTTCTAGCTTTTGCCATGGTTGCTCCTTGAATCTTATTCTACTTCTTCGGACGTTTCTTCGACAATTTCTGCCGCTGCATATTGGGCTGCTTCAATAGCTTCATACTCTGAAGCTGACTTGATATCAATACGGAAACCAGTCAGGTGAGCCGCCAGGCGGACGTTTTGACCACGACGACCGATTGCAAGTGACAATTTATCATCTGGTACAACGACTGTCGCGTGCTTACCATCTTCTGTGTCAAAGAGAACTTGGTCTACTTCAGCAGGCGCGAGAGCATTGTAGATGAATTCTGCCTCATCTGGCACCCACTCGATAACGTCGATGTTTTCCTCAACAGGCACCATACGGTCGTTCTTAGCATCGTAGCGAGCTGGGTGGAACTTGCTCGTAATTTTCTTGATATTTGAACCACCACGACCAACGATTGTACCGATAGCGTCCACGTTTGGATTGTGGCTACGAACAGCAACCTTGGTCCGGTCACCTGCCTCACGAGACACGCTCATGATTTCAACGGTACCATCGTAGACTTCAGGAATCTCCTGCTCCATCAGGCGTTTGATCATTTCTGGATGACTACGGCTCACAAAAACGTTGACACCGCGACCATTGTCCTCGACCTTATAAACATAAACTTCAATGCGGTCATGGGATTGGAAAACCTCACCAGGAATCTGGTCCTGCTTGGACAATTGTGCCTCAATAGTTCCCAAGTTAACATAGATGAAGCGGTTGTCGAACCGTTCCACCGTACCAGACATGATTTCATTTTCATGTTCCTTGTAGGTATTGTAGGTAATAGCACGCTTTTGCTTGCGCATTTTTTCCATGATGGTCTGTTTGGCTGACTGGGCCGCCACACGACCGAATTCAGCAGGATCTTCTGGGAATTTGATTTTATCGCCCATTTCGTAGGCAGATGAAATAGCCAAGGCATCCTTGAGGCTGATTTCCAAACGGCTATCAAAGACTTCATCTACGACTTCACGAACCGTAAATACGTGGAAATCGCCTTTCTTCTCGTCAAACTCAATAACAGCTGACTCTGATTGGCCATAGCGACGTTTGTAGGCTGAGCGGAGCGACTCTGTCACTGCTTCGATAATATCAACCTTGTTAATCCCCATGTCTTCCTCTAAAATTCGGAAGGCTTCTAGCATTTCTTTACTCATCTTGTTTTCCTTTTGACTTCAAAAGGTCCTTTCTTAAAAAATAAATCTATTAAATCTTAACAGCCAAACGGGCTTTGGCAACAGTCTGATAAGGAATGGTTACTTCTTTTTTACGGGTCTTGTCCATATATTCTAGAACCAAATCAGTCCCATCAAAAGACAAGAGGGTCCCCTCAAAAACTTTTACCTTGTCAATAGCCTGATAGAGCTTGACATTGATGTATTTTCCAACCGCCTGCTCAACAGCTGCCACCGTTTTCAAAGGACGCTCCAAACCAGGACTAGTCACTTCCAACATGTATTGGTCTGGAAATGGATCTGGTTTAATCCCATCCAGGAGCGGGCTGATGACCTCTGATAAGTCTGCCGTATCTTGCAGGGAAATGCCACCCTCCTTATCAACAAAAATGGACAGGACATACTCTCCACCCATCTTACCATATTCCACATCCACCAGCTCATAAGGGGGCTGGATGGTGGGAGCAATCGCCTCTGTGACCAAATCAACAATCGATGACATAGACACCTCCTTTGTTATATTAAGGTACAGGTAAAGGGTTGACTTGCGCCAACCCCCTTTACTTCTTATTTACTCCTATCATTCTAGCACATGCCAGAGAAAATAGCAAGAAAAACGATGCGAAAAGGCAGCCTGTACGAACTGCCTCCTCTTTTATTGTTTAAAACTGTGCTTCTACACGGTAGATAACTTGTCCTTTGTTCGAGAATTTCTCTTCATATTCGGTCATGACATTGCCTTCTAAACCATCCGCATGGAGGTCCAACCAGACCTGTTTGAGTGTCATGCCATATTGAGAAAAGCTGGCCAAGCTATATTCAAATAAACCACGATTGTCCGTTTTAAAATGAATCTCTCCCTCTTCAGGCAGTATTTCCTTATAGGTATCTAAGAAGGACTTGTAGGTCAAGCGACGTTTTTCATGACGTTTTTTAGGCCATGGATCTGAGAAATTCAGATACAATTGGTCAATTTCTGCTGGTGCAAAATAGTTAGTCAAACTAGATCCATCTACCTGGAGCAATTTAATATTGGGCAAACCAGCCTCAATAACACGGTCCAAGGCGTAGCTCAAGACCGTCATCTGAATGTCAATCCCAATATAGTTGATATCCGGATTTTGAGCGGCCATGCCTGTTACGAAACGCCCTTTCCCTGAACCAACTTCAATGTGGATAGGGTTGCTGTTTCCAAAAATTTCAGCCCACTTCCCCTTGCACTCTTCCGGATTGGAGATAACATACTGGGGATTATTGGCTAGGAGCTCACTAGCACCTTTACGATTTCTTACTCTCATTGATACTTATAAAAATTCTGTCTAAATAACCGCAGGGCATAGATTTCTAGATTCGCCGCCTCGGTATTGTTACTTTCAAGTTGTTTAGAAATTTGGTTAAGGAAGCCTAGTTGGCCATACCAATAAATCTTACTGATAACCGTACTGTTGTACTTGTAGCCATAGCCCTTGAGCCACTCTTCCCATTCCTGTCTAGGAATGTAATGGGTCAATATAAAGGCGACATCTAACATCCGATCGGTCACACAGGCTGTTTCCCAGTCCGTCAAATAAATCAGTCCACTTGTCGTTTCCACCCAGTTTTTATGGTGGAGATCCCCATGGACAAAGGTTGCCAAATCCTGTCTGAAACGCGGTGTGGTCTCCAACAATTCTCTGCAGATAGATTGCAGGTAGGAATTACCAGCTAATTGCTTGGGCGCTTCTTTTTGCCACTTCTTCACCAACTCCGCCGGCTCCAAATAGGTATAACTTAGTTGGAGAGCCTGATTGAGCAGAATGCGTGAAAAGTGCATTCTGACCAAAATTTGCTGGACCTGTTTCCCAGACATATCGTGACGATTAAGAGTCCGACCATTCAACCATTCCTGAACAGCTCGGTCTCCCACACCCAAATCCCTATCGCTACTTAAGATGGGTGGAGTGATTTGTTCCCGAGCCAGAGCATTGACAATCGGTGGCATTTCATACTTGACAAAAACAGGCGTACCATCTGGTCGCAAGCCTTTGTATGCTTTTCCGCTGTTTCCTGCAATAGACTGCAACTGTAGCCCGCTGGTATCAATCTGCATGCCATTCCTCCTTTAAAAATTCCTTACTATTTTACTAGTTTTAGGCCATTTAGTCAATCAATTTTTTCGCTTTACTATCCAGGTAGAAATGATTTAAAAGAATTCCGATTCCAATAAAGACCAGCAAATACTGCTTTTCCTCCAGCAGCAATAGGCCTAGCACAGACTGCAAAATCAAGGAAAGATACAAAATCTGTCGCAGGACTCGTTTAAAGCTAATCAGTCGTTTGTCTGGACCGACTGGCAAAAGCTCGGCCATCAGTTGATAATCATAGGCGTGATAGAGCGGGAGCAATTGGAACAAGAGCAAATAATGAAATAAACTGGCTAATCCTACTGAGAGCCAGGATTCCCTCACCGTAACAAAAAATACAATGGATAAGATTACCAGTCTAAGAGCCAGTGAAAGGTAGTCCCCACTGCGCAAAAAGGCCCTCATGAAGAGATAGTCCCAGGTAAAGCCAGTTTCTTTTTTGATATGACCCAGTAGCCAATCCAAATAGGAACGACGTTTGACAAAGCTAGTCAGCCCCTTAACATTGGTAAAGAGGGAGAAAAATTTCAATATCGACGTTTTTCTCTTGCTCTCATATTGAAGAGCCCGGACCCAGTCCACCCTTTCTTCTTCCATAAAGGCCAGGAGTTTCCATCGAAAATAGAAATATTTGGCAATGGTTAGCATGAACATCAATGGAATAAAAAGTAGAATAGGAAGTTTTAATTTGAGGTAGAGCGGGAGTAGAATCAATTGACCAACAAGTTGGAGGCTAGCCCATACCAAAAAGGCCCTGCGATTGGCAGCAAAGAAGATTTCAGGCATTTCAGCTTCTTTTGATAGCAGGAATATCTTATCAGCCTCCTCTACGTAGGTAGCAACATTGCCTGCCAAGAACAGCAGCAAGCTGACCAGGGCCAAAATAACGTACAGCAACCAGGACTGACTGGGCAGGTTTTCTAGCAACTGCCGATACTGTAGCGCCAGAAAGCCAAAAAGTACCAAAACAACCAAAACAAAGTGGTCATTCAGTACATAACGAAGATAGGTTGCACACTGCCTTAAAAATAGATTTTTTCGTTGACCAAAGAGCGCCTTCATCCCTGCCCTCCTTCTTGGGTCAAGCTAAGATAAATCTCGTTAAGGCTAGCATCCTGCATGGCAAATTCCTGGCGTAGGTCAGTCAGATTGCCCGTAGCCTTGACCCGACCCTTATGTAGAATAACGAACCGATCACACATTTTTTCAGCGGAATCGAGAACATGGGTGGACATCAAAATGGAGCTTCCCTGAGCCTTTGCTTGATTGAGCAAGTTAATTAAATCCGCAATCGCAATCGGATCCAGACCCAAGAAAGGTTCATCGACAATCAGCAAACTCGGCTCAACCATAAGGGCGCAAATAATCATGACCTTTTGTTTCATGCCTTTTGAAAAATTCACAGGGAACCAGTCCAAACGGTCTTTCAGCCTAAAAATAGCCAATAGTTCTTGAACACGCGCCCAGGCAGATTCAGCTTCCAAATCATAGGCCATCATCACTAACTCGATATGCTCTTTCAGGGTCAGTTCCTCATAGAGACTAGGCGTTTCAGGTATAAAGCCAATTTTTTTTCGATAGGTAGCCATGTCTTCGTTGATCCCCTGCCCATCAATTAGAATTTCTCCCTTGTAAGGGCTTAGGAGACCAATGATTTCTTTAATAGTAGTCGATTTCCCGGCACCATTCAAGCCAATCAAGCCGACTAGCTCCCCATCCTTCACCTTAAAATCTACATCATGTAAAACAGGAATATTGGCATAGCCACCTGTTATATTTTTTACTTCTAACATACATTTCGTCCTATTATTTGATATAATTATTATACCAAAAATCCTAGAAAGAGGTTGCATTATGTCAGATTGTATTTTTTGTAAAATTGTCTCAGGAGAAATCCCTTCTTCTAAGGTCTATGAAGACCAACATATTCTTGCCTTTTTGGACATTACCCAGGTAACTAAAGGCCATACCTTGGTCATCCCTAAAAAACATTTTCGTAATGTCTTAGACTTGGACCAGGAAACAGCCAGCCAACTATTTTCAGCCATTCCAGCTATCGCTAGCCACTTGAAAGACAAACTGGGAGCAAGCGGACTCAATATTATCAATAATAATGAGGAAGTTGCTGGTCAAACGGTCTTTCATACCCATATCCACCTACTGCCTCGATTTGAGGGACAAGATGGCCTGGATATCCGATTTGCAACAAATGAACCTGATTTCCCAGCCCTAGCCCAACTAGCCCAAGACCTCTACATAGGAGAATAATCATGAAACTTCGCCACCTACTGCTAGCCGTCGGAGCTGCTCATTTGGCCTACCAGGCTGTAAAACACCGCAAGGAAATCGCTGCAGAGGCTAAAGAAACCAAAGAACTGGTCCAACGTATCCAGGCAGATAAGCAGAAAATAACAGACCAGTTAGCCCTGCTCAATTCATTCAAGGCGCCTGTCCAGGAGCTCAGCAAGGATTTACAGTACCAACTAAAGGTTTACCAGCAGAGTATCGCAGGCAACCTGACTGAAATCCAAAAATTTACTGATAAATACAAAACAGAAGATTCTCAACATTGGGAGCGGGAATGAACTCGTCAAAGCTAAGAAGAGTTCGTCAACAAGTCTCTATTTCTTGTTGTTGACCTAAAACGGTCTATCCCCAGACCGCCTCGCGTTCCTATTTCTTGGCTCGAGCTTAAAACCTCCACAGGAGCCTTTAACTCCACACCGCATAGCTTCAAAGGTTCGGGGAACCTTTGGAGGTTGGAAATTGAGCGAACTCTGTTCGTATCAAAAAATAGTCTGGGGTGAGACTGTTGGAGGCCAATCAACCACTGCGCTGATATGTTGACACGAACTAAAGAAAGAAGCCTAGACTTTTTGCCTAGGCTTCTTTCTATGTACAAACTCGAGATTGTCTATCACTGGCCACCTTCTGCTGAGCTAGAAGAGGTTTCGACCTGACTGGACTCCGAATCTCTTGACTTAGAGGTCTCTGTTTGGCTATAGTCAATATCGTAGGTTGGCGCTGTTTCCGGTTCGTAGGTTTCACCGTTGGCTTCAACTTCGATATCATTAGTATAGGCATTGAGGACCTCGATTGGACTGGATTGTCCAAAGAGATATTCCAAAACCTTGATGTTGGTCTTGATTTTAGAAACTTTTGGCAAGCCCAAGGATTCCTTGAGGACATTTTGCATTTCCAAAACATGGGCCGCCGTCGGGATCTGGTAGGACAACTCGTCAATTGTGTGACCTTCACCACCCAATTGGTAGGATTCAACCTGATTCAGAGCATCCTTATAGCCCAGAAGACTAGGAATGGTTGAATTTGAAATCACAAAATCCGTCCGCATGTGCTTAGAGACAGCTTTCAAAATCTTTTTATACTGCGTAAATCCATCCAATTGCAAGAGCTTGGTCACCAGGGCCTGGATAACCTCACGCTGCCGCTTCTGCCGACCAATATCTCCCTCCGGATCATCGTAACGCATCCGGGCATAAACCAAGGCCTGGTCTCCATTGACCAATTGCTCCCCAGGTGGAACGACAGCTGTGTAGGCAGGTTCATACTCATCAATAGTAATCGGGAAGCCCAAGGTATTGTTGACCTTGATACCACCAATGGCATCAACCAGCTCCACCAGGCCATCCATATTGATTTCGACATAGCGATTGATGGTAATATCCATCATCTTCTCAATGGTCGCAATGGACATGGCCGCCTGACCATAGGCATAGGAGTGATTCAACTTCTCAATCTTATCACTAGAACGATCATTCTTATCGGCTATCTCTACCATGATGTCACGCGTCAAGCTCATCATGGTTGTTTTCTTAGTTAGAGGATTGACCGTCACCAAAATCATGGAGTCACTCCGCCCTTCTTCCCAGTCCAGACCCCGAGTTGCCTGGTCGGTATCCACCCCCATCAAAAGAATGGTCAAGGGCTCAGTAGCCTCGATAATCCCTTCATCTTCTCGGTTACCGATAGAGCGAAAAGTCTTTGCAATCTCCCCGGTCGAGTAATTCAAAAAAGTCGCGGTATAGATTGCTCCTGTCCCGATTGTCAATGCTAGAATGGACAAGAACATCAATAAAATTTTAGTTCCTATTTTCATTATTCACCTATTAACTTGGCCATAGAATACAAATCTAGCCAATCTCCCTCATCTGTTCTAGCTCCCCTTGCCAGAGTCCCTTCAATCTTGAAGCCTAATTTTTCATACAAAGCCACTGCTCTTTGGTTGCGGACCTGAACCGTCAATTCTAAACGCTTGAGCAAATCCATTTCCTCAGCCCAATGAATTACTTCCTCCAGCAGGATGGAACCCAGTCCCTGTCCCCAGTAGGCTTTTTTAACTGCAATAAAAATAGTTCCGATATGGCTAATACGAAACTGACTGGAGGACTTGACCGACACTACTCCGATGACTTCATCGTCTAACTTGGCCAGCAACTGCAGCTCCCGAGGATTTTCTATGCAAGCCGTAAAAATATCTTCGATATCTTGGACTCCAAGCCTAAACCCCGTCTCATCCATGACAAGAAAATCGGTTTCACCTGCGACCTGGTTCATAAAGTCAATAAAGGATTGGGCATCAGCTGGTTCTGCTTCCTGAAAATAAATTTCCTTCTCAACAATCATCTAACAACTCTTTCAATTGGGCACTACGCGGTCCTGACGCATTAAACTCCAACCTCCGACCGTCCTTTTCGATGGCAATACGAACTGTCAAGACATCGTCCAAGAGATAGGCATCTAACAACTCTCCCCATTCAATCACAGTCACCCCATCGCCATACAAAAAATCATCTAGGTCAATGGAATCCGGATCATCACCAATCCGATAGACATCTAAATGATAGAGTGGCAGACGACCCTCATACTCTCTTACAATGGTATAGGTTGGGCTTTTTATCATTTGCTCAATATTCAGTCCCAGGGCAATTCCCTTGGTCAAGGTCGTTTTCCCAGCACCTAGCTGACCTGATAAAACAAGGACATCCCCTGCCCTAAGCAATTCTCCTAGTTTTCTTCCAATAGCTTGTAATTCTTGTTCATTTTGACTATACATATCTAGCATTATAGCATAGCTTCCCCTAGTTTGTCATGGTCTTACCCAACAAAAAAAACTGGGTCTCCCCAGTTTCAAAGTTGCTTTAGATAATCGCTAAGATAATGAAGTTCAAGATAAAGAGTGCTGTTGAACCCCAGAGGATTGGGTGAATCTCATTTGCCTTACCAGTCGAAACTTTTACCAAGCAATAGAAGATAAAGGCTGCCGCAATACCGTAAGAGATAGAGAAGCAAAGGGCCATGAAGAAGGCAGCGAAGAAAGCAGGAAGCGCATCTTCAAAGTTTTGCCAATCCACATCAAGGAAGCTGGATACCATCATCACGCCGACGATAATCAAAGCTGGTGAAGTTGCCGCTGCTGGCACGATACCAACGAATGGCAAAATGAGGATAGATAATAGGAAGAGAACTGCAGTTGTCACAGCTGTCAAACCAGTACGTCCGCCTGCAGAAATACCAGCCGCAGACTCCACGTAAGTTGTCGTATTTGACGTACCAAAAATCGCACCAATTGACGTACCGATAGCATCTGCAAAGAGAGCACGGTCCATTTTAGAGTTAAAGCCTGTACTATTTTCAAGCGCCTTCTCATCTTCCTCAGAGAAGATGCCTGTCTTACGGCCAGTACCGATGAAGGTTCCCAAGGTATCAAAAGTATCTGACAAGCTAAAGGCAAAAATGGTCATCAATACTAGTGGCAAACGGCTAGAGTCCGCAAAGAGTGAAGCCATGCCATCAAAGGCTGCTAGGAAGGTTGTGCCAAGCTCAGCAAAGGCAGAACCAATATTATTGTTGGCAAAATCAATAGCAGAAATATCAACCACACCAGCTGGAATCCCCGCAAGAGTCGTAGCAATGATACCAATCAAAATCGCACCGCGAACATTTTTAATGACCAAGACAGCAGTCAAGAGAAGACCAAAAACAGTCAAGAGAACGCTTGGATCTGTAAAGGTTGAGATGGCTGGAACAACGCCACCACCTGCAAACACGGAGAAGACACCGTTTGAGAAGGTTTCAGCTGTCGCATCAGCAGGAGCAACCCCATTAACTGTGATGATATCCGAAGCTGACGTCAGGAAGGTAATTAGGTTTGAATTTTTGAAGCCAAGGTAGGCTACGAAAACCCCGATACCACCACCGATAGCATGTTGCAAGCTAATTGGAATAGCCTTGATGATGCTCTTACGAACCTTGGTCACTGTGATAAAGACGTTGAAGAGTCCGCAAAGGAATACCATTGCCAAAGCTTCCTGCCAGGTGAAACCAAGTCCAATAACAACAGTATAAGTAAAGAAGGCGTTGAGACCCATACCTGGCGCCAATGCATAAGGTACATTGGCAAAGAGACCCATAACCAAAGTTGACACCGCACTAGCGATAATGGTTGCCAAGAAAACTGCCTGAGAAGGCATGCCTGCAACACTGAGGATGCTAGGGTTCACAAACAAGATATAAGACATAGCGAAGAATGTCGTAAGACCTGCCATGATTTCAGTTGAAACAGTCGTCCCATGATCTTTAAGTTTGAAAAATTTATCCATTTTTTCGTTTCTCTCCTTTTAATTTACGAACGATACTTGAATTATAAACAAAAAATATTCACAATTCAAGAATTTTAATGCTGAAAGCGTTATTTTTTGTAAAATCACAGTTATTCATTCGTAAATAACGAACATTCTAAGTGATATAAGCCTGTCTCATCAAAAAGATAAGTATTTTTGCAAATAGTTCCTGATTCTGTTATACTGAACAGTACTTATTTTATGCTAGAAGGAAGTGACCGGTATGACCAAAAAAATCATCGCTCTGGACTTGGATGGAACGCTCTTAAACAAGGAAAGTCAGCTATCTGACTATACCATTGCGACCATCCAAAAAGTACGCCAAGCTGGCCATACCGTCATCATCGCAACAGGTCGCCCTTACCGTATGGCTGACCAATTTTACCATCAGCTCAAGCTGGATACACCCATGATTAACTTCAATGGTTCCCTCATCCATATTCCGGAGAAAAAATGGGCTTGGGAAAAGAATATTCTGATTGATAAAAAATACCTATTGGAATTTTTAAAGGAAGAGTCTACCTTTGAGGCGGACTTCATCGCAGGCGAATACAAGAATAAATTCTTTATTACCCAGGATCATCTGGACAAGATTGACCCAGCTTTAATGGGAGTTGAGCAAATCACCCCTGAAACCCTGATTAGGCCAGAATTGATCACCAGCGACCCCCACTCTATCCTCATGCAGACCAGAGCAGCTGACAAGTATCAACTGGCCAAGGAAATAAAGGCCCACTTCCATAACGAACTGGAAATCAATACCTGGGGCGGTCCGCTCAATATCCTAGAAACCTGTGCCAAGGGAGTAAACAAGGCCACTGCCCTAACCTATCTGCTCGACCAGATGCAGGCCAGTCCAAAAGATTTGGTTGCCTTTGGTGATGAACACAATGACATAGAGATGCTGGACTTGGCCGGAACGGCCTACGCCATGAAAAATGCCAGCGACACACTACGCCCCCATGCCGATCGATTGACCGAATTCGCTAATTTTGAAGACGGTGTTGCCAGAGAATTGGAAAAATTATTTTTATAAGGATAAAAAGGTTTGAAAAGTCTATATTTCTAATCCTTTTTCTTTTATTCCTTGTATGAAGCAAGTTTTATCAAGTTTTATCAATTTTATATCATTATAATATGCAAGAAATAATGTGTAACTTTTCAGAAAGATTGCAAAAATTGTCACAAAATTGGTTGACAAAGTAATGAAAGCGATTTATAATAAGTAAGTTGGTTCTATGAAAGCCTTTTCCAATCGCTACCATAGAACAAGAAAAATTTTAGGGGGTACAATAATGAGTATTGGAATCATTATTGCAAGTCATGGCGAATTTGCAGCTGGCATTCATCAGTCTGGCTCCATGATCTTTGGCGAACAAGAAAAAGTACAAGTTGTTACTTTTATGCCAAGTGAAGGTCCAGATGATCTCTATGCAAAGCTCAATAACGCCCTTGACGCATTTGACGCAGATGATGAAGTCTTGGTGCTGGCTGACCTTTGGAGTGGTTCGCCTTTTAACCAAGCGAGCCGCTTAGCTGGGGAACATCCAGAGCGCAAAGTAGCCATCATCACCGGTCTCAATTTGCCAATGCTGATTCAAGCCTACACAGAGCGTTTGATTAACGCTGGTGCAGGTGTTGAAGAAGTTGCCGCAAATATCATCAAGGAAGCCAAGGATGGCGTGAAAGTCCTTCCTGAGGAATTGCAACCTGCTGAAGCTGCACCTCTTACCGCTCCCGCTCCTACTGCTCCTCAAGGTGCTATCCCACCAGGTACAGTTATTGGTGACGGCAAGTTGAAAATCAACCTGGCCCGTATCGATACCCGTCTCTTGCATGGACAAGTTGCTACTGCATGGACACCTGCTTCCAAAGCAGACCGTATTATCGTTGCGTCTGACACTGTTGCACAAGATGACCTTCGCAAACAATTGATCAAGCAAGCTGCACCAGGTAATGTCAAGGCCAACGTTGTGCCAATCAAGAAATTGATTGAGGCTGCAAAAGATCCTCGCTTCGGTAACACACATGCCTTGATTCTCTTTGAAACACCACAAGAAGCTCTTGAAGCTATCGAAGGTGGGGTGGAAATCAAGGAACTCAACGTCGGTTCTATGGCTCACTCAACTGGGAAAACCATGGTCAATAACGTATTGTCAATGGACAAGGACGATGTTGCAACATTCGAACGTTTGCGTGAATTAGGTGTCAAGTTTGACGTCCGCAAGGTACCAAACGACTCGCCGAAAGATCTCTTTGAGTTGATTAAAAAAGTCGACATCAAATAGATTCTCTATGTGTGATAGATAAAATATGAAAGGATTATCCTCATGACAGAAATTACAATTATCTCTGCAATCTTGGTCGTTATTGTGGCCTTTCTTGCGGGTATGGAAGGAATCTTAGACCAATTCCAATTCCACCAACCAATCGTTGCTTGTACGCTTATCGGTCTTGTGACAGGTAACTTGGGTGCTGGCGTTGTCCTCGGTGGTACCCTCCAGCTGGTCGCTCTTGGCTGGGCCAACATCGGTGCCGCTGTTGCTCCCGATGCAGCTCTGGCTTCCGTAGCAGCTGCTATCATCCTGATCAAGGGTGGTGATGCTTCTCCTGAAGCGATTTCCGTTGCTCAAGCCCTTGCTATCCCTCTTGCAGTTGCCGGTCTCTTCTTGACCATGCTTGTCCGTACAGCATCTGTTGCCCTTGTACATGGTGCGGACGCTGCTGCAGAACGTGGTGACTTCGGTGCCCTTGAGCGCTACCACCTGATTGCCCTTTCAATGCAAGGCTTGCGTATTGCTATTCCTGCTGCTGCTCTTTTAGCTATCCCAACTGAAGCTGTTAAAAATGCTCTAGATGCAATGCCAGCTTGGTTATCAGGTGGTATGGCCGTTGGTGGTGGTATGGTGGTTGCCGTAGGTTTCGCTATGGTTATCAACATGATGGCAACTCGCGAAGTTTGGCCTTTCTTTGCTATCGGTTTTGCCCTCGCAGCAGTTAGCGACTTGACCTTGATTGCTCTTGGTGCAATCGGGGTGGCTCTTGCCTTCATCTACCTCAACCTTTCTAAAAAAGGCGGCAACGGTGGTGGATCTGTTTCTAACGATCCAATCGGCGATATCTTAGAAGACTACTAAAAAGAAAGGATGACACATCATGACAGAGAAAATTCAACTTTCAGTAAATGACCGCAAGGCGATTTGGTGGCGTTCAACCTTCCTCCAAGCTTCTTGGAACTATGAGCGGATGCAAAACTTAGGCTGGGCTTATACAATGGTACCTGCCATCAAAAAACTCTACACTAAAAAAGAAGACCAAATCGCTGCCCTCAAGCGCCACATGGAATTCTTCAATACCCATCCATACGTTGCAGCTCCTATCGTCGGTGTAACCCTTGCCCTTGAAGAAGAGCGTGCAAACGGTGCGGAAATCGATGATGCAGCTATTCAAGGGGTAAAAATCGGTATGATGGGACCTCTTGCCGGTATCGGTGACCCTGTCTTCTGGTTCACAGTACGTCCAATCCTCGGTGCCTTGGGTGCTTCCTTGGCGATTGGTGGAGATATCATAGGCCCACTCATCTTCTTCTTTGGTTGGAACGCTATCCGTATGGCCTTCCTCTGGTACACACAGGAATTTGGTTATAAGTCTGGTAAGGAAATTACCAAAGACATGTCTGGCGGCATCCTCCAAGACATCACAAAAGGTGCTTCCATCCTCGGTATGTTCATCCTAGCCGTCCTTGCTCAACGTTGGGTATCTATCGGCTTCAACTTCAATGTCTCTGAAGTTCCTCTCTCAGAAGGTGCTTATATTGAATGGGACAAATTGCCTGCAGGTAGCGAAGGTATCCAAAAAGCCTTTGAATTGGTTGGCCAAGGTTTATCACAAACACCAACTAAAGTCACTACCTTCCAACAAAACTTGGATGACTTGATTCCAGGAATTATGAACCTCCTCTTGACCTTCCTCTGCATGTGGTTGCTTAAGAAAAAAGTATCCCCAATCACGATCATCGTTGGACTCTTTATCTTTGGTATCCTAGCTCGTGTAGCTGGTATTATGTAATTCAATCCCCCGCTTCTGCGGGGTTTTTGATATAATTGAAGGGAAAGTGAGGTATCCATGGCACAATCCTTAAATAAAACGGTAGAACTATCTACGACCGGCGTCTCCTATCTTAGCTTGGCCGGTTCAACCGTTGGAAAATTTCTGCTAGGCGACCAGGCTCTGGAATTTTACGCCGATAATAATGTCGAAAATTTTGTCCAAATCCCTTGGAAAAATATAGATAAAATTGGTGCTAACGTATCCGGCAAGAAAATCAGCCGTCATTTTGAAATTTATACAGACAGTGGCAAATTTCTTTTCGCCTCTAAGGATTCTGGAAAGATTTTAAAAATTGCTCGTGACCATATTGGCAACGAAAAAGTTGTGAAATTACCAACTCTTCTACAGACAATTGGTCAAAAATTTTCAAATTTATTTGCCAAAAAATAAAAAATCAAGTATAATAAACCAAACGGATAAGTAGCTACTTGCTCCTTTCAGAAAGTCTGCGGTCGCTGTGAGCAGATAGGAAAAAGTTGTGAAATTCTACCGTTGGCTAAAAATGACATACTTAAAGTGCACAGAATGTGAAGCTGGATGGAACCGCGGTAACTATCGCTCCAGCATTTCTCATTCTGTGTTTTTTATTCAAAAGGAGACAACTATGCTAGATATCAAACGCATTCGTACAGATTTTGATGGAGTGGCTGCAAAGTTAGCTACTCGTGGTGTGGCTGCCGAAACCTTGGCAGACATCAAGGAATTGGATGCAAAACGCCGTGAAATCTTGGTTACTGTTGAAGAATTAAAAGCAGAGCGCAACACCGTTTCTGCGGAGATTGCCCAAGCGAAACGCAACAAGGAAAATGCTGACGACAAGATTGCGGCTATGCAAAAATTGTCTGCGGACGTGAAAAATTTGGACGCTCAACTCTTGGAAATCGATGAAAAATTGAACGCTATTCTCACTGTGCTTCCAAATACGCCACATGACTCAGTTCCTGTTGGAGCAGATGAAGAAGAAAACGTAGAGGTTCGCCGCTGGGGAACTCCTCGTGAGTTTACCTTCGAGCCAAAAGCACACTGGGACCTGGGCGAAGACTTAGACATTCTGGACTGGGAACGTGGGGCAAAAGTAACCGGAGCCCGCTTCCTCTTCTACAAAAACTTGGGTGCCCGCTTGGAGCGTGCCCTCTACAACTTCATGTTGGACGAGCATATCGCAGAAGGCTACCAGGAAATCATCACACCTTACATGGTCAACCATGACTCTATGTTTGGTACTGGACAATATCCGAAATTCAAGGAAGATACTTTCGAGTTGGCAGACACCAACTTCGTCCTCATTCCAACTGCGGAAGTGCCATTGACCAACTACTACCGTAACGAAATCCTGGAAGAAAAAGACCTACCAATCTACTTCACAGCTATGAGTCCATCTTTCCGTTCTGAAGCTGGTTCTGCTGGTCGTGACACCCGTGGTTTGATCCGCCTCCACCAATTCCACAAGGTTGAAATGGTCAAATTTGCCACACCAGAACAGTCTTATGATGAATTGGAAAAAATGACGGCAAATGCAGAAAATATCCTTCAAAAATTAGGTTTGCCATACCGCGTGTTAGCCCTCTGCACAGGCGATATGGGCTTCTCAGCTGCTAAGACCTATGACTTGGAAGTCTGGATTCCAGCCCAAAATGCCTATCGTGAAATCTCCAGCTGTTCCAACACAGAAGATTTCCAAGCTCGCCGTGCCCAAATCCGCTACCGCGACGCTGCTGACGGCAAGGTTAAATTGCTCCACACCCTCAATGGGTCTGGTTTAGCAGTTGGTCGTACCGTGGCTGCCATCCTTGAAAACTACCAAAATGAGGATGGCTCTGTTACTATTCCCGAAGTACTCCGTCCATACATGGGTGGGGTAGAAGTGATTAAACCATAGGAGTAAGGAAGATGAGTAAGAAATGGTATAAGGACAAAAGTCGTGGTGAACTGGCTGGCGTCATCGCAGGTCTTTATGACTACTTTGACCTATATGAGAACTACGGTTGGAAATTAGAGAACGTTCGATTGGTAGTCATTATCTTGGCTATTGTCACCAACCTCCCCTTTCTAACTGCCTATATCATTCTGGCCATACTTTTACCAGACAAGTCTGAACTCAACTAAACGCAAAAGAAGACGACTCCTAGAAGGAGTCGCTTTTTTATAGATAATAAAAAATAGTTGCGATTAGATTGTTTACCAAGTGCACTGCAATCGGATAAATCAGATAGCCTGTTTTATGATAGAGAGTTGACAAAATGATACCACTCCCCGCATAAATCAACCATGAACCGATGTCCGTTGGTCCATGAAGCAATCCAAAAAGAAGGCTTGAGGCGATAATACCAAACAAAACATAGGAACCAAATAATTTTTTGAAAAAATATCCCCGCAAGATGACTTCTTCTCCAACTGCCGGTAATAAAGCGGTGGTCAGGGTTGCTAGCCAAAACGGGACTCCTTTCAAGGATTCCATAATCAAGGTCTCATTGGCAGTTGTTTCTGCCCCTTGTAGCTCCAATAAAAACAAGCCAAACATATCCATCAACTGCATAACTGCAAAGGCTAGGATGACGAGAGCAATGCCATACCAAGAAAGAATCTTGGAATCCCAGACGGGAAGGCTATTTTTTTCAGCCCGCCACCAGAAAAAGACCACAATTCCCACTGTCGCAACCCCTGTAATCAGCAGAAAAATCTGCGATTTTGACTGCTCCAGGATCAAATCTGGGATGACAAAAATCAATAAAAAACCAAAAGCTCTCAAGATAATCCAAATCTTTCTGCCTATCCATTCCATACCTTGACTTATTTTTTTCACATTTTTCTCCTATTCTTTTTCATATGTTTTACAACCCGCCCGCTCTTCCAGGCTTTTTTGTCTTATAGTTATAAGCGGATCCTTGCTCCGCTAATTCCTTCTAAAAATAGTAAAATGCCACCACCGACCAGGCATTGTTGATAAAATGCACTGCCATGGGATAGATAAGGTAATCTGTCTTGTAGTAGAGGTAAGCCATTAAAAATCCTGGGCTAGCATAAATAATCCATGAACCCAAATCTGTTGGTCCATGCAGGAAAGCAAAAATCAAACCAGATACTACAAATCCCAGAATCTTGTGCTTTTCAAATAGCTTTTTGAATAGATAGCCTCTGACAATGATCTCCTCGGTAATGGCTGCCTGACAGGCTATTCTTACAAAGGCTAACCAAAATGGAATGTTTTCTAATAACTTTGTCAATTCAAGCTCATTGCTGGTTTCTTCAATCCCCTGAAGTTCCATAATGTAATAACCAAGGTGTTTAAACAGCTGAGCTACCGCGAATGTTAAGACAACTAAACCAAGACCTTTCCAAGTTAAAACATTGCTATCCCAAATCTTGATACCATTCTTCTCAGCTCTCCAGTACATAAGGACAAGGATGCCAACGGACAACAAGGCTGCTCCCCACTGAGCCCATTGTGAAGTAGATAGGTCTAATATCGCATCTGGAAGAACAGCTAGCACCATGAAACCAAACACTCTCAGCAAAATCCAAAATTTTTGACCAAGCCATTTCAAACCTTTACTGAATGTTTCCATATCAATCTCCTTTTCTACTCCAGACCATCGAATACATCCAACCTATCATGGATTGTATAGAACATCTATGTATTATTCTAATAAAACAATTTTACAACAATACAATTCTCTTGTCAATAAGAACCTAAAAAAAGTACTAGGTCTTCCTAGTATTTTCTAAAGCGTTGATAGCGGTTTTCAAGTAGTTGGTCAAGTGGCAAGGCTTGTAAGGAAGCCAACTGGCTGACCAGATTTTCCTTGATGTCAGCCAAGACTTCCTTGGTCGCTCTGCCATTTTCCAAAACCACCCGATCGACTACTTGGAGTTTCTCCAACTCGTATGACGTGATCTTCATGAGTTCTGCTGCTTCCATGGCCCGACTGCCGTCTTTCCAGAGGATAGAGGCGAAACCTTCGGGGCTGAGGACGGCGTACATGGAGTTTTCCAGCATCCAGACCTGGTCTGCAACTGCCAGAGCAAGGGCTCCACCAGAGCCTCCCTCGCCGATGATGATGGCGATAATAGGTACCTTGAGGTCGCTCATCTCCATGAGGTTGCGGGCAATGGCCTCACCCTGTCCTCGCTCCTCAGCACCGACACCGGGATAGGCTCCAGCAGTATTGATGAAGGTGACAACGGGGCGACCGAACTTCTCCGCCTGTTTCATGAGGCGAAGGGCCTTGCGGTAGCCTTCTGGGTGGGGCTGACCAAAGTTACGTTTTAGGTTATCTTGAAGGTTCTTGCCCTTTTGGATACCAATAACTGTCACAGGCTGACCTGCTAAAAAGCCAATCCCACCGACAACCGCTCCGTCATCGCGGAAATTCCGATCGCCGTGCAGTTCGATAAAGTCATCAAAGAGTTGTGTGGCATAGTCCAAGGTGGTCAGGCGAGCCTGGTCGCGTGCCAAACGGATCATACGTGCTACATCACTGGTCATCTGACACCTCCATGCATTCTCAGCAAGCGACTGATGGTCGCTGGCAAGTCCTGGCGTTTGACAATAGCATCGACAAAGCCGTGCTCTTGTAAAAATTCAGCCTTCTGGAAATCATCTGGCAGATTTTCACGCACAGTTGACTCTATAACCCGTCGTCCTGCAAAACCAACCAAGGTCTGCGGTTCTGCTAGGATAATATCGCCTTCCATAGCAAAACTAGCCGTCACACCTCCTGTTGTGGGGTCTGTCAAGACCGTCAGGTAAAAGAGGCCAGCATTGGAATGGCGTTTCACGGCTGCAGAAATCTTAGCCATTTGCATCAGGCTCATGATTCCTTCCTGCATGCGAGCACCACCAGATGCGGTAAAGAGGACAACTGGTAAACGCTCTTCAATCGCCAACTCAAAGAGGCGGGTGATTTTTTCACCGACCACCGTGCCCATAGAAGCCATGATAAAGTGCGAATCCATGATGCCAAGGGCAACTGGCTGACCGCCGATGGTCGCCTTGCCTGTCAAAACAGCCTCGTCCAAACCTGTCTTTTGACGGGTGGCTGCTAATTTTTCTAAATAATTGGGGAAGTCCAGCGGATTTGTGGTTTCAATCCCTGTAAACAATTCCTCAAACGAGCCGACATCGACTGTCAAAGCCAGGCGTTCCTGGGCTGTAATCCGAAAATTATAGGAACAGTGTTGACAGGTTTTCTCTAATCCCAAATCCTTCTTGTAGAGGATGACCTTACAAGCTGGACATTTGGAAAAGAGTTCATCTGGCACCTCTGGCTTTGCTTGAGGTGCTGACTCTATCCGCGAACGATTGGGATTGATGCGGATATATTTGTCCTTTTTGCGAAACAAAGCCATAGCATTCTCCTAGTTTACTTTTTTAATTCTTCCTGATAGCGAGGTAAAAATTCTTCCATGAGATAGGCAGTATCGTAGTCACCTGCCACCACTCGCTTGTCGGAAATCAAGTCCAGCTGGAAGTCGGTATTGGTCACCACTCCGTCAATTTCCAATTCGTAGAGGGCTCGCTGCATCTTCATCAGGGCTTCAAAACGATTTTCCCCATGCACGATGACCTTGGCAATCATGGAATCATAGTAAGGCGGAATGGTATAGCCTGGGTAAACAGCTGAGTCTACACGCAGACCGACTCCTCCGCTTGGCAGGTAGAGATTGGAAATCTTACCTGGACTTGGAGCAAAATTGAAGGCTGGATTTTCAGCATTGATGCGGCATTCAATGGCATGACCTGTAATCTTCACATCTTCTTGGCGGACACTGAGTTCCTGACCAGCCGCAATCTTGATTTGCTCCTTGACAATATCCACACCGGTAACAAATTCGGTAACAGGATGTTCCACCTGCACCCGTGTGTTCATTTCCATGAAGTAAAATTCGCCCTTGGCTTCGTCCAAGAGGAACTCAATAGTTCCCGCATTTTCATAGCCAACTGATTGGGTAGCCCGCACTGCTGCTTGACCGATACGGTCCCGCATAGTGTGGCCGATAGCAATCGACGGAGCTTCTTCCAAGACCTTCTGGTTGTTGCGTTGAAGGGAACAATCCCGTTCTCCCAGATGGATGACATGACCGTGCTGGTCCGCCAAAATCTGTACTTCGATGTGGCGGGCTGGATAGACGACACGCTCCATATACATGGCTCCGTTGCCAAAGGCTGCCTTGGCTTCGCTGGAAGCCGATTCAAAGGCAGGCACTAGGTCTTCGGCTTTTTCAACCTTCCGAATCCCCTTACCGCCACCTCCTGCCGATGCTTTGAGCATGACTGGATAACCAATCTTTTCAGCGATTTCAAGGGCTTCTTGGCTGGTCAAAACTTCACCGTCTGATCCTGGAATGACAGGCACTTGAGCCTTAATCATCTCTGCACGTGCATTGATTTTATCGCCCATGGTATCCATGACCGTCCCAGAAGGCCCGATAAATTTGATACCAACCTCTTCACAAAGGGTGGCGAACTTAGAGTTTTCACTCAAAAATCCAAAGCCAGGATGAATGGCCTGGGCACCTGTCACAACAGCCGCCGAGATGACTGCCTGCATATTGAGATAGGAGTCTGTCGAACGGGCTGGGCCGATACAGACAGCCTCATCTGCCAACATGGTGTGGAGAGCTTCCTTGTCCGCCTCTGAATAGACAGCCACGGTCGCAATCCCAAGCTCTCTGGCCGCACGAATAATCCGCACCGCAATCTCACCACGATTGGCAATCAAAATCTTCTCAAACATGATGAATCCTATCTCCTTTAGATACTATTTTCCAATGGCAAAGGTTAATACCCCCGACGCAGCCAGTTTTCCGTCCACCTCTGCCTTTGCTTCAACAACCGCAATGGTTCCACGGCGTTTGACAAATTTAGCTGTCATAATCAACTGGTCACCAGGTACAACTTGCTTCTTAAATTTAACCTTATCCATGCCGGCATAAAAGACCAGCTTGCCCTTGTTTTCTTCCTTGGATAACTCCAAGACACCTGCGGTTTGAGCCAAAGCCTCCATGATGAGAACTCCTGGCATAACAGGATAGTCTGGAAAATGCCCGTTGAAGAAGGGCTCGTTAATGGTCACATTTTTAAGGGCGACAATCTCATCTTCTGATACTTCAAGGACACGATCGACCAGGAGCATAGGGTAGCGATGAGGAAGAGCCTCTTTAATTTTCAAAATATCAATCATTTGATGCGTACCAATCCTTGTCCAAATTCTACAACATCCTGGTTGGCCACCAAAATCTCTGTGACCACACCATCACGATCAGCAGGCACTTCATTCATGACCTTCATGGCTTCGATAATCATGAGGGTCTGCCCCTTTTTGACCGTATCACCAACTGCTACAAAGGCTGGCTTGTCTGGGGCTGGTGACAAATAGGCCACACCAACAAGTGGACTTTCCACTACCGCCCCCTCTGCCGCAAGGGCTGAGCTGGCTTCTACTGGAGCTGGCTCACTGGTTTCAACTGCTGGCACAGGGGCTGGGCTTGCAGGAGCTACTGGAGCAAGCGGAGCTTCTACGATTGGACTTGGAGCCACTGTCGCCTGCTGGTTTTTACTGAAATGCAAGGTTTCCCCAGCATTGCTATATGAAAATTCTCGCAAACTTGACTGGTCAAACTGACTCATCAGGTCCTTAATTTCTGTAATATTCACTTAGGCCTCCCAACGTTTGAAAGCGATGACTGAATTATGCCCACCAAAGCCAAATGTATTTGAAATGGCATGACGGATTTCCATGTCACGACCTTGACCGTAGATGACATCTGCCTCGATGTAATCAGACAACTCCGTCGTACCTGCTGTCTTTGGTGCATGAGAATGACGCATCGCCTCAATAACAGCCGCCGCTTCAACGGCACCAGCTGCACCTAACAAGTGACCAGTGAAGGACTTGGTAGAAGAAACTGGCGTGTTCTTGCCGAAGACAGATACAATAGCTTGGCTTTCTCCTTTTTCATTAGCCGGTGTCGAAGTCCCATGGGCATTGATGTAGTCAATATCAGCTGGCTCTAGACCTGCTTCTGAAATGGCCAACTTCATAGCCTTGATAGCACCCAAACCTTCTGGGTGCGGAGAGGTCATGTGGTGGGCATCGCAGGTATTTCCATAGCCGACGATTTCAGCCAAGATGGTTGCCCCACGCGCCTCTGCATGCTCCAAACTTTCCAAGACCAAGACCGCAGCACCTTCTCCCATTACAAAACCATTGCGGTCCTTGTCAAAAGGAATGGAAGCACGACTTGGATCCTCAGTTGTCGACATAGCTGTCAAAGCCTGGAAGCCACCGATGGCAAAGGGAGTTATAGCCGCTTCTGAACCACCTGCCAACATAACATCTTGGAAGCCAAACTTGATTTCACGGAAGGCTTCACCCAAGGCATCATTTGACGAAGCACAGGCCGTTATGACACACTTGCAGACACCATTGGCACCGACCTGCATGGCAATATTTCCTGCCGCCATGTTTGGCAAAGCCTTCGGAAGTGCCATAGGACGAATCCGTTTTGGACCTTTTTCATTCATCCGAGCAACCTGCTCCTCGATTTCCAAAATCCCACCGATCCCTGTTGACAAGATAACACCGAAACGATCGCTGTCAACTGCTTCTGTATCAAGATTGGCATTGGCTACTGCCTCTTGAGCCGCATAAAGAGCATAGAGGGAGTAGTTGTCGTAGCGGTTAGTATCTTTTTTAACGAAGTATTTGTCGAAAGGAAAATCCTTGATTTCTGCCGCATTATGGACAGTGTATTGGCTAGTGTCAAATTTGGTAATCTTTCCAATACCAATCTTGCCATTGACCAAGCTATCCCAGAATTCTTCTGGCGTATTTCCAATTGGAGATGTCAGACCGTAGCCTGTCACCACTACACGATTTAGTTTTGTCATTTTCAAACCTCTCTTATTGCATGGTCAAACCGCCATCAATGGCAATGACCTGACCTGTCAGATACTCTTGCTTGGCCAAGAACACAGCTACATCCGCTACTTCTTCCGTTAAACCGAAACGTTTCATAGGAATTTGTCCCAACATAGCTTCTTTAATCTTATCAGACAGGACATCTGTCATATCTGACTGGATAAAGCCTGGTGCGATGGCATTGACACGGACATTTCGACCAGCGACTTCACGAGCAATGGATTTTGTAAAGCCGATCACACCTGCCTTAGAAGCGGCATAGTTGGCCTGACCAGCATTCCCTGTCAAACCGACCACACTGGAAAGGTTGATAATAGCCCCTTCACGTGCCTTGGTCATCGGTTTCAAAACAGCCTGGGTCATGTTAAAGGTACCTGTTAGATTGATACTCAAAACGCTCTCGAAATCCTCTTCCGTCATTCGCAAGGCCATACCGTCTTTGGTAATCCCTGCATTATTGACCAAGATATCGACGCTACCGAGAGCCTCAACTGCCTCAGCCACCATCCGTTTGGCATCTGCCGAGCTAGAAATATCTCCTGAAATCGCCACAACTTTAACACCGTAGCTTGAAAAGCTATCCAGCAAGTCCTGCCCCAACTGACCACGACCATTCAGCACCACATTGGCACCAAGACTGGCAAACTTATGGGCAATGGCCAAGCCGATTCCACGACTTGAACCTGTCACAAACACATTTTTATTGGTAAGTTCCATGTTTTCTCCTTATTGGCTAGTCAACAAGCCTTCTAGACTTGCCACATCTTCTACTGTCACCACCTCGGCTGTCTTATCAATTTTCTTGATAAAGCCTGCCAAAACCTTACCTGGACCGATTTCGATAAACTTGGTCACACCAGCCGCCTGCATAGTTGCAATGGACTCATAAAAACGGACAGGTTCCATGACCTGACGGGTCAAGAGGGACTTGATATCCTCTAGTTTCATGACCTTGGCTTCGGTATTGCCAACTAACTCTACTTGGAAGTCTGCAAACTCCACCTCTTCCAGAGCTTGAGCCAATTGCTCCGAAGCTGGACGCAAGAGAGCCGTATGGAAAGGCCCCGATACATTGAGGGGAATCATGCGTTTGACACCCGCCGCTTTCAAGGCTTCCACTGCCTCATCCACAGCAGCCACCTCGCCTCCGATGACGATTTGGGCCGGTGTATTATAGTTGGCTGGGGAAACAATCCCAGAGGTAACTGACGAACAGACTTCTTCGATCAAGCTGACATCTGCATTGAGGACAGCGACCATCTTACCAGTCCCTGCTGGTGCGGCCGTTTCCATAAACTCCCCTCGTTTGGCAATCAAGGCAATGGCTTCTTCAAAGGCCAGAGCACCAGAAGCAACCAAAGCGGCATATTCTCCCAAGGACAAACCAGCCACCATGTCAGGTTTAATCCCTTTTTCTGCCAATAAACGATAAATGGCAAGGGAGGTTGTCAAAATCGCAGGTTGGGTATAGCGGGTCTGGTTGAGCTTATCTTCCTGATGGTCAATCAAGTCCCGCACATCATAGCCCAGAATCTGACTAGCCTGGTCGTAAGTTTCCTTGACAATGGGATAGGTATCATAGAGGTCACGGGCCATACCAAGTGTCTGAGCCCCCTGACCTGCAAATAGAAAGGCTGTTTTTGTCATCTTATTCTCCAACGGAAGCCCAGCGATTCGCCTCTTTACGAATCACCTTGGCAGCTCCAAAATATAAATCTTTCAAAATTTCTTCACAGGTTTCTTCCTTAGTCACCAAGCCAGCAATCTGACCTGCCATGACCGAACCATTGACCACATCACCATCTACAACGGCATTTCGAAGGGCACCTGCACCTAATTCTTCAATGGATTCTGCTGAAATTTTCCCAGCAAGGAAGTCTTTTTCCGCAGCCGCATAGGCTGTCGAAAGCTTGTTCTTAATCGCACGCACCGAGTGACCTACAACGGATGCCGATACTGTTGTGTCAATATCCTTAGCCTTGAGAACTTTTTCCTTGTATGCTTGGTGGGCATTTGACTCCTTGGCAATGACAAAACGTGTTCCCACCTGAATTGCTTCTGCCCCCAACATAAAGGCTGCGGCAGCACCTGCACCGTCTGCGATACCACCTGCTGCGATAACAGGAATGGATACGGCATCCACAACCTGACGAACCAAGGTCATGGTTGTCAATTTACCGATGTGACCACCTGCTTCCATCCCTTCAGCGATGACGGCATCCACTCCTAATTTTTCCATGCGTTTAGCCAAAGCGACACTTGGAACCACTGGAATAACCGTAATACCAGCTGCGTGCAAGCGTTCCATGTATTTTCCAGGGTTGCCCGCACCCGTTGTCACCACCTTGACACCTTCTTCGATAACTAGGTCAACAATGTCATCTGCAAACGGCGATAGGAGCATGATATTGACACCGAAAGGCTTGTCTGTGATGGACTTGACTTTATCAATATTTGCCTTGACAACTTCCTTGGGAGCATTACCCCCACCAATGATGCCTAAACCACCAGCATTTGAAACCGCACCAGCCAAGTCACCGTCAGCCACCCAGGCCATACCACCTTGGAAAATCGGATAATCAATGTTCAATAATTCTGTAATCTTTGTTTTCATAGTTCCCTCAATCTTTATTTGCTTAGCTAATCATTTGAACATCAAACCATTAGCTAAACAAGCGAGGGCAACGCCCTCACTTAATAATTAGTTTGGTGCTCCAATGTTTTGAATATCAAACTATTAACCTAAAGAAAAATGCTCACTAGCACTTTTCTCTTGAAATCTTATTTAGTTTTTTCTTCAACGTAAGCAACCAATTCGCCTACAGTTGTCAATCCTTCTTCTGTGTCGATTTGGATGTCGAATGCATCTTCGATTTCAGAGATTACTTGGAAAAGATCCAATGAATCTGCGTCCAAATCTTCAAAAGTTGTTGTAAGGGTTACTTCTTCAGCATCCTTACCCAATTCTTCAACGATGATTTCTTGTACTTTTTCAAATACTGCCATGATAGTGCTCCTTTTTATAAAAAAATATTTTAATCTTGCCAGAGGCAAGGAATTAACTAAAGTTTCAGTAGTAGCGTACCCCAAGTCAGCCCGCCACCAAAGCCTGCCAGAACGACTGTCTGGCCACTGTCCAACCGCAGACTACCTGCCTCCACACACTCCGAAAGGAGAATAGGAATGCTGGCCGCACTGGTATTGCCATAGTGCATCATATTGGCTGGAAATTTCTCAATACCAAGGCCCAGCTTGCGTGCCATCTTGTCTAAGATTCGACTGTTGGCCTGATGAAGCAAGAAATAGTCCACCTCATCACCAGTCAACCCCTGACTGTCTAGTAGCTCTGCAATGGTCTTGGTCACATCGCGAACAGCAAACTCGAAAATCGCTCTACCGTCCATCTGCAAATAGGGCTGGTTACCTCCCTCTTTCGAGAAGGGAGAATACAGACCCGTCTTGCCAGAGGTTAGACTAAGGCCACGACTGCCGTCCGTTCGATTGATTTCTGCTAGAAAATGTTGCTCCGAACTGGCCTCTAGCAAAACACCACCAGCTCCATCTCCAAACAAAACTGCCGTCCCGCGATCTGTCCAGTCAACTGTCTTGGACAAGACCTCCGCTCCAATCACAATCCCCTTTTGGTAGATACCAGAGGAGATTAGTTTGTCAGCGGTGGACAGGGCGAAAACGAAGCCCGAACATGCTGCGACTAGGTCATAGGCAAATGCCTTCTTCGCACCAATTGTCGCTTGAACGCGAGCTGCTGTTGAGGGCATGGTTGAGTCCGATGTAATAGTTGCGACGATGATAAAGTCAATTTCATCAGCAATTACACCTGACTTGTCTAGCAGGTCTTGGGCAACCCGACTGGCCAAGTCACTGGTGTCCTCATCAAGAGAAATTCGTCTTTGACCAATACCTGTCCGTGAGGAAATCCAATCATCACTGGTATCCATAATCTGAGCTAAATCATCATTGCTCACGATCTGCTTCGGAACATAGTGGGCAACCTGACTGATTTTAGTGAAGGTTCTCATTTCAGATCCTCCAAGAAATTATAGAGTTTGTAGAGCCCTTTTTTCATCACTTGATATTCTGCCTCGTCCATCCCGTCTGTAATCTGCTTGACCATTTCATTATGAAACCGTTGGTGCAAACGATAGACCAGCCGACCTTTCTTGGTCAGATAGAGATGAACAACTCGTCTATCCTTAGTAGATCGGACACGTTCGATATAGCCCTTGCGCTCCAAGTTGTTAAGACTGGTTGTCACCGTTCCAAGCGTGACCATCAAAGCCCGAGCGATATCACTCGGTGTCGCTCCCTTTTTGTCACCAATCTCATCGATGGTGTGCATTTCCTTAATGGATATGTCGTTGAAACGACTCTTGCGGAGGCTGTTTTCCTGAATGACCAGGACATTGTTAAAAATTGCCGTTAGATATTCATTGATTTTTGGATCTTCCAAAACTAGCCTCCTTTACTTTGATAGTCAAAGTATACTCCAGAATATTTTGATTGTCAAATGTTTTTTTGGAAAATACTGATTACCTTCCTGTGAAAACGGGTCTTCTCCGCTCTGCATGGGCACGTACACCTTCCTTGAAATCTTCCTTGAAGGCCAATTCCTCCTGCAACTGCAATTCTAACTTGCGATAGGTTTCCCAGTCCTTGAACTGGCTTTCCCAGACCAGCTGCTTGATGGCGGCGTAAGAGTTAACAGAGCCTCGTAACAGTTTTTTGATGACCTGAGCGACTGTTTTTTCCAGCTTTTCAGGTTCGGACAATTTGTAAACGATGCCATAGTCCAGGGCCTTATCAGCAGACAAGCCTTGGCCTGTCATGGCTAATTGGCTAGCCCGATTGGCACCAATTGCCCGACTGAGGAGAAAGAGCCCGCCGGCATCAGGTGCCAGACCCACTCCGACAAAGGCCTGGATAAATTTTGTTTTAGTAGAGGCAATCACGAAATCTGCTGCTACTGACATGTTGGCCGCCGCACCAGCGACAGCTCCATCGGTCACCATGATGACAATCTTTGGCAATTTCTTGATAGCGAATGAGATATCATTGACCAGCTCTGCTATTTTTACAAGAGAAGGAATATCATCCTCATCCACTGCCCGCTTCATCTCGACCAAGTCGCCACCGACCGAGAAAACAGAGCCCTGGGCCTGAATTTGCAGGATTTTCACAGTAGCATCTCGATCAACTGCGTCAATCGCTGCCAAAATTTCCTCACACATGGGAATGTTAAAGCCATTGGCCACATCTGGACGATTGAGGGTCAGAAGTGCTATTCCGTCCCGAACATCATAGGTAATTGTTTGATAGGTCATCGCCTGCTCCACTTCATTTGAAGATGAAATAGTTTGAAAAGCAAACCACATCTTTCTTGTTATCCATTCTAGCACAGAAAATCATTTTGTCACGTCCTTACCAGAAAAGAAGTGTGACATCGGAAAAAGGCTGGCTCTCGCCAACCCTCTTACATCTTGTACAATTCTCTCAATCCTTGGCTCAAATTGTCCACCAAGCGATCTGCTTGACTCTGGTCAATGCCATAATGCTGGTCTCGGATGGCCCAGACCGTCAAGCCTGCTGCTTTTGCTGCCGCGATGCCTTTTGCGCTGTCTTCAAAGACCACAATCTCTGATTTGTCCACCCCAGTCGCCTGGGCTGCGAGATTGTAGACATCCGGAGCTGGCTTGGGCGCTCCGCATTCCATGGCTGAAAAGACCTGTTTAAAATAAGGTCTAATTCCAGCTTCTTCCAAGGCACGTTCGATTTCTTCCCTGTCCGTATTGGAGGCCAATACCAGAGGCAAGCTCTTGTCTGTCAAAGCCTGCAAGACTTGTTTGACATCAGGAAAAAGCCGCTGACCATAGGGTGTCGGCCGGTTTTCCTTATATATACGGTACTCCTTTTCCAAGGCAGGCACATCCCACTTGTCAAAGTCATTCGCCAAAATCCAACGCCACATTTGACTGGCCCTGCCACCCACAAAAATACTTGGGTCCAGGTGATCAACCGACAGTCCCTTGGTCGCTAAAAAATCGATGCGTCTCTGGAAATAAAAGGTCTCTGTATCAAACAGGACTCCATCCATATCAAAAATAATTGCTTTTGCCATGCTTTCTCCTCTTTCCTCCAGTTTACCACAATTCCCAGAAAGTTTCATAAATGTAATTTTCAATAAATTCTGAAAATTTCCCAGAAAATACTGACAAAGCCCCCATCTTCTGCTATAATAGTAAAAAATATCTGAGGAGATTCTTATGAAAGTAACCAAATTTGGAGGTAGCTCGCTCGCGTCTGCCAGCCAATTAGAAAAAGTATTTAGCATCGTTCAATCGGACCCTGAGCGCCGTTTTGTTGTCGTATCAGCACCAGGTAAACGCAATGCCGAAGATACGAAAGTGACAGACGCTCTGATTAAATACTACAAGGAATATACAAGCGGCAAGGATGTGACAGCCAGCCAAGAATGGATTATCAATCGTTACCAGGCTATGGTTGACGAGCTTGGTTTTATAGCTAAAAGCATGGCGAAGATTGCTGACAGCATCAAGGCTCTGGCGACCCTGCCGATTGAAAATAATGAATTTCTTTACGACGCATTCCTAGCGGCCGGCGAGGACAACAATGCCAAGCTGATTGCAGAATATTTTACCCAAAAAGGACTGCCTGCCCGCTATGTCCACCCTAAGAAAGCTGGTATCATTGTCAGCTCAGAACCTGGAAATGCCCGTATCCTACCGTCTAGCTATGATAAGATTGAAGAATTGCGCGATGCGGATGAGGTCTTGATTATCCCTGGCTTTTTCGGTGTGACCATCGACAATCAAATCTGTACCTTCTCCCGTGGTGGTTCGGACATTACAGGCTCTATCGTAGCGGCCGGTGTCAAAGCCGACCTCTACGAGAACTTTACCGATGTTGACGGCATTTTTGCTGCCCATCCTGGTATCATCAAAAATCCACATTCTATCAAGGAATTAACTTACCGTGAGATGCGTGAATTGGCCTATGCAGGTTTCTCCGTCCTTCATGACGAAGCCCTCCTACCTGCCTACCGTGGACGTATTCCTTTGGTTATCAAAAACACGAATAACCCTAGCCACCCAGGCACCCAAATCGTCCTGGAGCATACTGACCAGACCCTGCCTGTTGTCGGAATTGCAGCAGATGATGATTTCACAAGTATCAACATTTCCAAGTACCTGATGAACCGTGAAGTTGGTTTTGGTCGCAAGGTCCTACAAATTTTAGAAGACTTGAATATTCGTTTCGAGCACATGCCGACTGGTATCGACGACCTGTCCATCGTACTCCGTGGCCGCGAATTGACCCCTATCAAGGAAGCTGAAATCCTTCGCCAGCTCAAAACGCAGCTGGAGGTTGATAAGGCTGAAATCGAGCGTGGCCTATCCACCATCATGATTGTTGGTGAGAACATGAAGAGCCATGTCGGTGTAACAGCCACAGCAACGACTGCCCTATCTAACCAGAATGTCAACCTGGCCATGATTTCACAAGGTGCCAGCGAAGTTTCTGTCATGTTTGTTGTCAAAACAGAACAAAAAGAGCAGGCCCTACAGGCACTTTACACAGCATTTTTTGAGGGTAAATAAGAATTTTTTCAGTTCCATACTGGACATACAAATGAAACAGATAGTGTATGAATCAAATTTATTTTAGTCACCGCAAGGATTCTACCTAATCCCTCTCACATCATCCCACAAAAATAAGCTCTCACCTAAACGGTTTGAGCTTATTTTTTATCTACGATATTGGGCCAAGAAGCGGGTCATTTTTTCTTGGATTTCTGCTAGTTCGTCTACACGTGGAAGGTAGACAATACGGAAGTGGTCTGGATCCTTCCAGTTAAATCCACGACCATGGACCAAGAGAACCTTTTCTTGCTTGAGGAAGTCCAACACAAACTGCTCGTCATCATCAATCCGGTACATTTCACGATCAATTTTCGGGAAGATATAGAGGCCTGCCTTAGGCTTGATAGCTGAAAGCCCTGGAATATCTTGGATAGCCTTGGTGATGAATTCTCTCTGCTCATAAAGTCGGCCACCAGGTATCAACAATTCATCGACTGATTGGTAGCCTCCAAGCGAAGTTTGGACAACTTGCTGAGCCAGGACATTGGAACAGAGCCGCATGTTGGACAACATATTGAGCCCCTCGATATAGCCTTTCACATGCTTTTTAGGACCTGATAGGACCATCCAGCCCACACGGAAGCCACAGATACGATGGGATTTGGACAGACCATTCATAGTCACGACAAAAACATCTGGGGCCAATGAAGCAATTGGGATATGGACTGCGCCGTCAAAAACCATGCGGTCATAGATTTCATCCGAGAAAATGATGAGCTCATGCTGGCGGGCAATCTCTACAATCTCCAACAATAATTCTTTAGGATAAAGAGCACCTGTTGGGTTATTGGGGTTAATCAGGACAATCGCCTTGGTGCGGCTGGTGATTTTTGAACGAATATCATCCAAATCTGGATACCAATCTGCCCCCTCGTCACAGAGATAATGGACCGCATCGCCACCTGCCAGGCTAACTGCCGCTGTCCAAAGTGGATAGTCGGGCATTGGCACCAGGACCTGGTCTCCATTGTCTAGCAAGCCCTGCATAGACATGGTAATCAGTTCACTAACTCCATTTCCGATGTAAATGTCATCGATGTCAACATTTGGAAACTTCTTGACCTGGCAATACTGCATGATGGCCTTACGGGCAGAAAAAATCCCCTTACTGTCGGAATAGCCTTCTGATTTACGGGCATTGTGAATCAAGTCGTGAATAACCTCATCTGGCGCCGTAAAACCAAATTCAGCTGGATTTCCTGTGTTCAAGCGGAGAATCTTCTCACCATTTGCCCGCATGCGCATAGCTTCCTCCAAGACTGGACCACGGATATCGTATGCAACATGTTCGAGCTTTGTTGACTTTTCAAATTGTCTCATAACTATACCTCCTCAACTTTCTTGAGTCTATGAATACTACTATCATAATGGAATTTGGTCATTTTAGCAATCATTTTCATAGTAAATCTATCACTAAATGTTATAAATCGCAGGAAATGTAGGGAAATGATACTACTAGAATGACATGAACACTCTATCTGTCTCTGGACACTGCAATCTGACTATCATTACGGTTGCTTATATTATTTTTCTCCATCTATCAATAAATACTTTACATTTTTTGCAAAATACCTTATAATATAAATGTATAATATTCCCTTACAAAAATTGTCTAAAAGGAGGTAAGGATCATGTCACAAACCTATCAATCTATTTTAGTTGCTGTTGATGGTTCAACAAATGCCGAAGTTGCTTTGCAAAAAGCCATTCAAGTTGCTAAGCGCAATCAGGCAAAAATGACCATTGCCCATGTCATCGACACCAGAGCCCTACATAATGTCGTAGCTTTTGACGCATCCATCTACGAATCTCTTGAAAAAGAGGCCGAAACTCTTTTAGGAAATTATAAAAAGTGGGCTACCGATGCAGGCTTGACAGACATTGCCACTATCGTTGAGTTTGGCAATCCCAAGACCTTACTCTCCACAAACATTCCACAAGAGGCTGGTGCCGATTTGATGCTACTGGGAGCGACTGGTCTCAACACCTTCGAGCGACTGCTCATCGGCTCTTCTTCTGAATACATCATGCGCCACACAGACATTGACATCTTGATTGTGCGCAATCCAGAAAAAAGTCTATAAACATCTAGATAAATTGAAAGGCAGAGAATCGCATTAGGATTTTCTGCCTTTTTGTCTGTCTAGTTCGTCTTGAATTTTCCCTTCTGGTGCAAAACGCTCCTCCCAGCCCTCTGGCTTCAATATTTTGTGGGAAACAGGGTCGTAATGGGCCTTACCATCCGGAAAAAGCTTACCCATATTAGCCTGGTGGACAATATCGAAAATGGGTTTGGGGTCAACTCCTACCAAAACAAAGGAACCGTAAGTAAAATAGAGCAAGTCCATCAGGGCATCGACCTGACCAACCAAGGAGAGACCTGGACTGCCTTTACTGGTAACTTTTGCCACTGCCTTGTCGAGTTGCTGGTGCAGGCCCTGGACCTTACGGTCAAAATCTGCCTGGTCCGATGAGGCTGCCTGTAAAAATTCGACCAGCTCCTCCAACTTGAAACTAGCCCTGTAAAAGGCCGTATTCCCATCAAATGCCTGGGGAATTTCCTGAAGTGTGCCATCCATAGCCTTGTGAAAGTCACGAACAGCATTAACATTGGCATCCTTACTAGTCAACATTCTTCTCCTCCACGAGACCAAAGTGCACCAAGGCCTTATAAATACCATCCTTATTATTGGTATCTGTCACATAGGTCGCCGTCCCTTTGGCCTGTTGGGTAGCATTTCCCATGGCAATGGCATACTGAACACCGGCTAACATTTCCAAATCATTGTTTGAATCCCCAAAAACCATCACTTCTTCCGTATTAAAGCCATAGATTTCTCCCAATTTTTGGATGCCTTGCAGTTTGGAATTGCCCTTGCTGATGACATCTGCCGCATAGGCACTGGACCTGGTAAAACCAAGAGTTGGGAATTGAAGGGCCAGGCGCTGGGTCACTGACTCAGTAGCCAACAATAAGACTTGATAAACCGGTTGATCCAGATAGGAACGAATCTTGTCTGTGTCCTTAGGACGGAATTTGCGAACCAGGCGGTTAATCAGGAAGTTGATGCCACTAGCCCAGGAGATCGGTATCATGCGTGTCAATCTGTAGACCAGGTGACCAGTGCCTACGTTCATAATACCACTGCCTACAACTCCTGTCCCCAGCCCAAGTGAGTAGTCCCACTGATTGCTCTCCACCAACTCAAGAAAGGTCTCCAATGTTCCCCTATCCAAGGCTTGGGCAAAGTGGACTTGGTCTCTTGAAAAAATATATTGGCCATTGTAGGTGATGGCCAGATCCAGCGATAGGCCGGCCATGTATTTCAGGACAAAGTTGGGGTCTCTGCCTGTTGCCAAGCCCACGAAAATGCCATTTTTCTTGAGGGCATTGATGGCCTGGATGGTGGATTTGCTGACTGTTCGATTATCGGTCAGAAGGGTTCCGTCAATATCAAAAAACACTGCCTTTACCGCCATCTAGCTCACCTACTTCCCTGGAATTATGTTACAATTAGTATATCACAGATTTGAAAGAAACTGAAAACTTATGAAAAAAATTCTGGCCCTCCACACTGGAGGAACCATTTCTATGCAGACCGACAATCAGGGGAGCGTCTCTTCTAGTTCCCACAATCCTATGGCCAGTCTTTCTACTCCCTTGGACACTATTCAGGTAGTGTCTGTTGATTTTTTGAACCTGCCAAGTCCCCATATTCGATTGGAACACATGATGGCGCTCTACCAAGAAATCAAGCGACAGGCGGATGAATTTGACGGCTTTGCCATCACTCATGGCACCGATACCTTGGAAGAGACAGCCTATTTCTTGGATACCATGGCCATTCCTCAAAAGCCGATTGTTATCACAGGGGCCATGCGCTCCTCCAATGATTTGGGTAGTGATGGTGTCTATAATTATCTGACAGCCCTGCGTGTCGCCTCAGATGAAAAGGCGGCAGATAAGGGGGTTTTGCTGGTCATGAACGATGAAATCCATGCCGCAAAATATGTGACCAAGACCCATACGACAAATGTTTCTACTTTCCAGACTCCGACCCACGGTCCTCTGGGGCTTGTAACCAAACGGGAAATCCTCTTTTTCAAAACTGCTGAGCCACGTGTTCGCTTTGATTTATCAGAAATTGCAGGAACCATTCCTATCATCAAAGCTTATGCAGATATGGAGACCATTCTCCTTGATTCTCTAGACCCTGGTAAACTTTCCGGTCTTGTGATTGAGGCCCTGGGAGCTGGAAATCTGCCTCCATCTATCTTGCCAGCAATCCACCGCTTGCTGGCAGCAGGAATTCCGATTGTGCTGGTTTCTCGTTGCTTTAACGGTATTGCCGAGCCTGTCTACGCCTACCAGGGAGGCGGTATCCAACTAGAGCAAGAAGGTATCCTCTTTGTCAAGGAGCTGAATGCTCAAAAAGCCAGAATCAAGCTCTTGATTGCCTTAAATGCAGGTCTGAAGGATCAGGAATTGGCTGACTATATACAGGGATAACACTTGTCTTACGGACCAATAAAAATGGAGGTTCCTATGTACCAAATGCTTCTCTTCGACTTAGACGGAACATTGACCGATTCTGGTCCCGGCATTATCCATTCGGCTGCCTATGCCTTGGAAAAAATGGGCATTGCTGATGACAATTCCAGTCACTTGTCTCGCTTTATCGGACCACCTCTCTACGAATCGTTTGCCCAGTTTTATGGACTGAATGCGGCAGAAACCCAGCAGGCAGTCGATTATTTTCGGGAATATTTTACCAGCAAGGGAATGTTTGAAAACCATCCCTATCCCGGTATTCCGGAATTGTTGGGCAAATTGCAAGAGCAAGGGAAAACACTCCTCCTAGCCACTTCAAAACCAGAAATCTTTGCCAAACAAATATTGGCTCATTTTGAATTGGACCGCTATTTTACAGTCATTGCAGGCGCAAGTTTGGATGACACGCGCACCAAGAAGGGGCAGATTATTACCTATGCGCTGGACCAACTGGAAAAAATCAATGGCAAAGCTGTCATGATTGGTGACCGTAAACATGATGTCATCGGTGCCAAGCAACACCAGCTCGACAGTATCGGTGTCCTGTATGGCTATGGTGACCGAGAGGAATTGACAACTGCTGGTGCCAGCCACATTGTCCAAACGGTGGAAGAACTGGAAGATTTGTTGGGGTAGATACTTTTTTCGGATTTTTTCACAAACTAAAAAGCTCGTGATGAGCTTTTTTAGTAGTCACTAATTTCTCGGCGGTCGCTGGTTTTACTGACTTTTCCTTGACGAGCTTGCAAAACAGCTTCGATTTCTTCCAAGCTCACGCCAGTTTCCACCAGCAGAACAGCCATATGATAGAGCAAATCAGCTGTTTCATTGGCAATTTCTTCCTTGTCGGCGTTTTTGGCGGCAATCACAACTTCTGTCGCCTCTTCCCCAACTTTCTTGAGAATTTTATCCAAGCCTTTGCCGTACAAGTAGTTAGTATAGGACCCTTCTTTTGGATTACGCTTACGGTTCAGGGCTTCATGGTACAAGGTTTCTAGCATATCTGCTCCTTTCTTAGAGTATGTTTTCAAAAAAGCAACTATAGGCACCCGTATGGCAGGCAGCCCCTACTTGCTCGACGGAAATGAGCAGGGTGTCGCGGTCACAATCTGTTTTGATGGATTTAACCGTCTGAAAATGCCCACTGGTTGCACCCTTGTGCCACAATTCCTGACGCGACCGGCTCCAGTAATGCATCTGTTTGGTTTCCAAGGTCTTTTGATAGGATTCTTCATTCATATAAGCCAGCATCAAGACCAGACCTGTCTCATGGTCAGTGACAATCACAGGCACCAATCCGTCTTGCTTGGCAAAATCAATACTAATCATTTAATCGCACCTCAATTCCATTCTGGCGCATAGCTGATTTGGTTTCAGCAATGCTGACTTGGCCATAATGAAAGATGGATGCTGCCAGTGCTCCAGTCGCCGGTGTCTGTTCAAATACCTCAAGGATATGGTCCATATTTCCAGCACCACCCGATGCAATAATCGGAACCGTCACAACGCTCGCCACAGCATTGAGCATGTCCACATCAAAGCCTGACTTAGTCCCGTCTTTGTCCATGCTGGTCAAAAGGATTTCGCCAGCTCCGAGCTCGACGACCTTCTTGGCCCAATCTAATAAATCTAGACCGGTATCCTTGCGACCGCCAGCCACGTAGACATGCCAAGTTCCATCTACCTCCTTGCGCGCATCAATAGCGACCACAACACATTGGCTGCCGAATTTTTCAGCACATTCTTTGATCAAGGATGGATTGGCCACCGCCGATGAATTGACCGATACCTTGTCAGCCCCTGCCTTGAGCATCTTGTTCATATCATCGACGGAACGAATGCCACCGCCAACGGTAAAAGGAATAAAGACTTGGTCTGCCACGCGCCGCACCATGTCCACAGTCGTTTCGCGTTCTTCATGCGTCGCCGTAATATCAAGAAAAACCAATTCATCACAGCCTGCCTCGTAGTAGGCTTTTGCTGTGTTCACAGGGTCTCCCACATCCGTCAAGTTGACAAAATTGACCCCCTTGACTACCCGACCGTTCTTGACGTCCAGACAGGGAATAATGCGTTTTGCTAACATGTTCAACCTCCAAATTGCTGCAATTCGTCCAAGCTGACCTTGCCGCTGTAATAGGCCTTGCCGACAATGGTTCCAGAAACACCGATTTGCGCCAGCTCCACTAAGTCGCTCATGGAGTGGATACCACCAGAAGCAATGACATCTGCCTCTGTCAAGGTCGCCTTCAATTTTCTGTAATGGTCAAAATTAGGACCTGTCAAGGTACCGTCGCGGTCCACATCGGTGTAAACAAAGAGGCGCACCCCAATTTTTTCCATCTCCTTGGCCAAGCTCAGATAATCTACTTGACTGGTTTCTAGCCAGCCTTCTGTTGCGACAAAGCCATTTTTGGCATCGATGCCCACGACAATGGCCTGACTTCCAAAATGCTCCAAGGCTTGCTTGACAAAATCTGGATTTTTAACAGCCATAGACCCAATAATGACACGGTCAATACCGGCATCCAGATAATCCGCAATCTGGTCCAAGGTGCGAACGCCACCTCCAACTTGAATGCGGAGACCGGTCTCGCTTTTCAAACTGGCAATCAAATCCCTATTGGTCGCTCGTCCCTCTAAAGCACCGTCCAAATCCACCACATGAATAAAGCCAATCCCCGCAGCCGCAAATGTTTTGGCTTGGTCTAATACATCTGGGTTAACAATGGTCTCCTGATTAAAGTCTCCTTTAAAGAGACGCACTGCCTTCCCATTTCGAATATCAATCGCTGGATAAATCTGCATATCTTCCCTCACTATTTCTGACATAATGCCGCAAACTTTGTCAAAATGCCAAGCCCAACCTGACCTGATTTTTCAGGGTGAAACTGCGCCCCAAAGACATTTCCTTTTGAAATCATTGCTGGAATTTCCCTGCTATAATCCGCTGTTGCGTCGATATATTCAGGCGCTACATCGGTAAAATAACTGTGAACAAAGTAAACCGACTGGTCATCAAGCCCATCTGTCAGTGGATTTTTCTGCTTGACTTCCAACTGATTCCAGCCCATGTGGGGCACAGGATAGCCCTCTTTAGCTGGAATAGGACGACAAACACCGGGAATGAGGCCCAAACCCTTGGTCGGCTGGTGTTCCAGACCGTGGTTCAAAAGCAACTGCATGCCTAGACAAATACCCAAAAAAGGCTTGCCAGCCGCCACAGCTGTCTGAATAGCTGGGAGCAGTTGGCGTTTTTCTAATTCAGCCATGGCCGACGGAAAGGCACCGACTCCCGGTAAAATCAAGCCTGTAGCCGACAAAATCTTCTCAGGATCCGCTGTCAATTCCGCAGCTACACCGATTTTTTCCAAGGCCCGCAGGACATTAGCTGTGTTTCCTGCATCATAATCAATCACTCGTATCATATTACAAGAGTCCTTTTGTTGAATTGACACCCTTAATGTCAGGGTTGATGGTAATGGCTTCGCGAAGAGCTCGACCTGTTGCCTTGAAGAGACTTTCAGCCTTATGGTGACTATTTTTCCCGTGCAAAATCTTCAAATGCAGGTTCATCTGCAGGTTGAAAGCCAAGGCTTGGAAGAATTCCTCTACCAATTCCGTATCAAAATCGCCTAATTTTGGATTGTCAAAAGTCGCATCAAAGACCAAATAAGAGCGTCCAGACAAGTCCAGACTGGACATGCCCAGCGTCTCATCCATAGGCACAAAAGAAGTTCCGTAACGATTGATACCGACCTTGTCGCCCAGAGCTTCCTTGATGGCTTGTCCAAGAACAATCCCGACATCCTCAACCGTATGATGACTGTCCACCCACGTATCACCATCTACATGGACAACTAGAGACATGCGGCTGTGGCGGGCAAAAAGGGTCAACATGTGGTCAAAAAAGCCCACACCTGTCACAATCTCAACCGGATCCTGCACATCCAAATTAACCGCCAACTTAATTTTTGTTTCAAAGGTATTGCGTTCAATGCTTGCTGTTCTCATGATGTTCTTCTTTCTTTACTAATTAGAAGCTGTATTCGCAGATCGGTACCTGACGTGTGAATACTGTCTCTTATTTCTTCACCCTATCCAAAATCTCAATCACCTGATACAAATTTTTCTCATTGATTTGATAAGGAGCCTGTTCCTGCACAATGGGTTTGGCGCAGAAGGCGATGCCGATACCAGCTGCCTGAATCATGGGCAGATCGTTGGCACCATCGCCCACTGCAATCGTATCTTGCATGTCGAGACCATTTTCCGCCGCCCAAGTTCTGAGCATGGTTTCCTTAACATCCTTGGTCACAATGTCCCCGGTCACACGTCCTGTCAAAACTCCGTTGACAATTTCTAGCGTATTAGCCTTAACATAGTCCAAATTGAGCCGTTCCGCCAACACATTGACCGTCTGATGAAAACCACCCGACACGACGGCTACCTTATAGCCACGCTTGTGAAGTTCTGCCACCAATTCTTCTGCTCCCGGTGTGAAATGAATGCGCCCTAAAATGCGGTCCAAAACCGTTTCGGGCAAGCCCGCCAGCAAGGCAACGCGTTCACGCAAGGCTTCTTCAAAATCCAATTCCCCTCGCATGGCGCGCTCGGTAATGTCCGCGACTCGCTGACCGAGACCAGCTTCTTCGCCCAGCAGGTCAATGCCTTCTTCCATGATCAAGGTGCTGTCCACATCCATGACCAATAATCCCTTAACTTCCTTCATTTCTCACCTCAATGGCCCGTGCATGAGCAGCCAACCCTTCTGAATAGGCTAAATTTGTAATAGCCTGACTAGCCTCTTGCACGGCTTTCTTACTATATTGTGTGTATTGTATTCGTTTGATAAAATCATGGACACCCAGTGCCGAATAAAAACGGCTGGTGCCTGAAGTTGGCAGAACATGATTGGTCCCTGCATAATAATCCCCAATCGGCTCACTGGTATAATGACCCAAGAAAATCGACCCAGCATGCTTGACCAAGGGAAGATAATCATAGGCATCTTCCATAGCAATTTCCAAATGTTCAGGCGCCACCAAATTCATCAAGTCAAACATGGCTTCTACCGTGTCTGTCACGATAATGCGTCCGTTCTGCTCAATGGACGTCCGCGCAATTTCCTCACGAGGCAAGGTCTGCAGCTGCCGATCGATTTCTAGCTCGACTTGTTCAGCCAAGACTTCCGAATTGGTCACCAAAATCGCACGCGCCAAGCGATCGTGCTCCGCCTGTGACAACAAATCCGCCGCTACAAAAACAGGATTTGCCGTCTCGTCTGCGATAACGCCAATTTCAGATGGACCGGCAATCATATCAATTCCAACCAAGCCATAGACCAATTTCTTGGCCGTTGCAACATAGATATTGCCCGGCCCGGCAATTTTATCCACCTTGGGAATGGACTGCGTTCCATAAGCTAGCGCGGCAATCCCGTGGGCTCCGCCAACCTGATAAATCTTATCCACTCCAGCCAATCTTGCCGCCACCAAAATCGCTGGATTGTAAGTCTCCTGTGGCGGGGTAATCATGATGATTTCCTCTACACCAGCAATTTTTGCTGGGATGACATTCATCAAGACCGAAGAAGGATAGGCGGCTGTTCCTCCCGGAACATAGACGCCCACTCGCTCTAGGGGACGAATGAGTTGCCCACGAAGGACGCCTTCAGACGGTTGGTCCTCAAAACCCACTTCCACCTGTTGTTGGTGGTAGGAAGCGATATTGGCTTTGGCACCTTCTAAGGCTGAGAGAGTGTCTGGTTCAATCTGCTCAAAAGCTGCATCTATTTGCGCTTGACTGACTTCTAAGTCATCGAGCTCGATCCCGTCAAACTGGAGATTGTAGGCTTTCAGAGCTGCATCTCCTTCACGAGCGACCCGTGCCATGATTTTCTTGACGGTCTCTTCTACGGAGACCGTTTCTGCATTCAGCGCCACTTGTTCTTGATAGAGCAAGGCCGCAATGTCATGACTTGTTCCACTTAAGCGTTTCATCTAAAAGGTACCTCCTCATTTCCGACAATGTCTTCTAATTTCTTGATAAATGATAGCACTTGAGGCTTATTCTTGATGCTGGCTTTATTGACAATCAAACGCGAGGAAATCCGACAAATATCTTCAAAGACCACTAAACCATTGGCCACCAAGGTATTGCCCGTCTCCACAATATCGACGATGGCATCGGCCAGTCCCAGAACAGGAGCAATTTCCACACTACCTTGAATAGAAATAATCTCGACATCCTCGCCCTTTTGCTTAAAATGTTCCAGGGCAACTGTTGGATACTTGGTCGCAATCCGCTTCCGCTTGTGATCACTGGGATTGTAAGTTGGAACAGAGGCAACCGAGAATTTACACAAGCCAAAGTTCAAATCCAGCATTTCCAAAAATCCTGCAGGATGCTCAATCAAGACATCCTTGCCGACAACGCCCATATCTGCCACTCCGTGGCGAACATAGGTCGTTACATCCGGAGCCTTGACCAGTAAAAAGCGAAACTGCCCATCAGGGCTTTCAAAAATCAAATTCCGCCCCTTATCGGCCATGAAAGACATATCAAAACCCGCCTTTTCCAGAAGAGCCAAGGTTTCCTTCTCAATCCGCCCCTTGGTCAAGGCAATGGTAATCTGATCACCCATTTACTTCCCTCCTTGATAGTCTAAATCCTGTCGAATGGCTTGGTAAATGGCATCAATTTCCAAGGCCCAACCGATAGCTGTCAGCTCCTTGGCTCCAAACCGCTCAAAGAGCTTGTCATACCGCCCACCCGATAAAAAGGCGTCTGGCAATTGCTGGTCAAAAACCTTGAACATCATGCCTGTATAGTATGGAACCGTCGGAAGTTGGGCCAAATCCACTGTGACAGGCCCCAAATCAATTTCTGCCATGGCGATAAATGCTTCTAATTGGTCAAAAGCCTGCAATAATTGCGCATTCTGCGACACCTGCCGGGCTTCTGCCAAGACCGCCTCTACCTCTCCAAACAAGTAAGGCAAACGACTGATGAAACCATCAAATTCACTCGGATGCTGCTTGGTAAATTCGTGGAGCTTGGTAATATTTTTATCCCGAATATGGAGGGACAAATCATCCGCCACCTCAGAAGTTAGTTCCAATTGCTGAAAAATCGTCTTGAGGATGGCTGCATGCGAAAACTCAAATTTGTAGTCTTTCAAACCCGAACGTTCTAAAGCTTGTTTGGCACTAGAAATAGCTTCAGCATAGGCCTCCTGTACAGGGTAGCCAATGATTTCAATCCCGGCTTGAGTGCGTTCATTTTCCAAGCCCCGCATGGCTTCTTGACTGCGAAAGACCTTGCCCGAATAAGAAAATTTAATAGGCGTCTGCACCCGAGTTGAAGCAATGACACGGGCTACTTGGCTAGTAATATCCGGCCGCAAGCTCAGAAGATGGCCTCTCTTGTCAAAAAGGTGATAATTATTGGTATCGACAGTATCTGAAAAGACTTCAAAATGCTCCAAGGTCGGCGTTTCAATCCGATGAAAACCGCGCTCTATCAAAAGGTCACTGACCGTCCGCTCAATTTCATAAGTAGCACGGGCGCGTTTGAAAAGCTTGTCGTGCAGTCCTTGTGGCAATGTTCGATTGTTCATAGGCACCCTTCCTTTATCCTTGCTAAGACCTGCTCCATCTCCTCTTGTGTGCCGATGGAGATGCGTAGTCTATCTTTTATGCGTTCTTGGTTTGGAAAATACCGGACATAAATCTGCTCCTCTTCCAAGTGCTTGAACAGTTCTCCCGCACTAACACGAGATGGTCGCACTAGGAGGAAATTGGTTGCTGACGGCAAAACGTCAAAGCCAAGTCTGGTCAATTCTTCCGCAAACCAATCGCGCGTTGCCATAATCTTCCGGCAGGTCTCTTCGTAATTGGCCCAATCCTTGACCGCAGCCAAAGCCAAAGCTTCCGAAATGGCATCCACATTGTAAGGATTGATGGCATTGCGCACCGCTTGAATAACACCTATCAGCTCCTTGGAACCTATGCCGTATCCGACACGCAAACCCGCTAGTGATGCATCCTTGGAGAAGGTCCGCGTAATGAAGAGATTGGGGTATTTGTCCAAAAGCGGAATAGCTGTCTGCCCGCCGAAATTGACATAAGCCTCATCAACGATGACAACGACCTGCGGATTAGCCTTCAGAACCTCCTCAATATCGCCCAGAGACTGGAAGCATCCCGTCGGAGCGTTGGGATTGGTCAAAATCACTCCCCCACATTCTCTCTGATAATCTGCCACTCGCCAGCTAAAATCCTCCGCCAGCGGTATCTCTTTAAAAGGTACCTGATACAAATTAGCCCAGACCTTGTAAAAGCCGTAGGTCAAATCTGGAAACAAAATCGGTTGCTCCGTTTGAAAGAAGGACAGAAAAGCCATAGACAAGACGTCATCCGAACCATTGCCAATGACAAATTGGTCCGCCTCCAAACCGTGTTGCTCCGCCAAGGCCTGACGTAGTTCCGCCTGATCCAGACTCGAATAGCGACGTAGGTTTGTCGCATCAAAAGCAGCCAAAGCCGCAACTACCGCTGGATTTGGTCCATAGGCATTCTCGTTGGTATTGAGTTTAATCATATTGGCCACCTGTGGTTGCGCTCCAGCCACATAAGGTGTAATCTTTCTAAGCCCTTTTATTTCCATGTCATTACCTCTCAAACGATAAAAAAAAACACGCGCAAGATCCTTGTTTCAGGACGCTTACACGTGGTTCCACCTTCATTCAGACATACGTCGCCGTATATCCCTCAGGAAGTCAAAGACTTCAGCCCGTAACGTAGACAGACGTCAATCACTACTAGGTTCAACACCGTTGGCAATTGCACTCAAGAATGTGTACCCAAACCGATGTACCCTTTCAGCAACTAGATACTCTCTGAAAAATGGTCTGGGATTGTTTCTCTCATCGCTTTATATTTTGTACTATTTTACCAAATTTTTGATAAATTGCAAGAATTATCAGATTTTTTTATTCCATTTCCCTTGATTTCCGAACTTGTCGCTCAAAAGCGATTTTGTTACAATAGAAAGAAAGGAGAATTACCATGAGAGACAACCACCTGCATACCCACCACTCCTACGATTCCAAGGCGCGATTTCAAGATTATCTCGAGCATTACAGCGGCGAAATCGTGACGACGGAGCATTTTGATTTGTCCAATCCCTATAGCAAGCAGGATGATATTCCTGATTATGAGGCCTATTCCCAAGAAATTGCTGTGCTTAATGAAGACTATGGTAAGCGCATCAAGAAAGGCATTGAAATCGGCTATTTCCAACCGCGGGAAACCGATATTCTAGCCTACTTAGCAGACAAAGACTTCGACCTCAAATTATTATCCGTCCATCACAACGGAGTTAACGATTATCTAGACGAAGAAGTGGCAGATATGGACAAGATGGCGGTCATGACCGATTATTTGGACCGCTTGGAATATGCCGTCGGACGGGTTCCAGCTGACGTCTTGGCGCATTTTGACTACGGTTTCCGCCTCTTTGATGTGACTGTTCAAGAACTAGAGACTTTTGAGCCTCAGCTCATCCGCATTTTCAAGAAAATGATAGCGCATGATTTAGCCTTTGAACTCAATGCCAAGAGCATCTACCTCTATCACCACGAAGAACTGTACCGTTACGCTCTTCAATTGGTCAAAGAACTAGGTTGCCACCGCTATTCTCTGGGCTCCGACGGACATGTCTTGGAACATTTTCAACTGGGCTTCGAGAAGATGTTGCAGATGCTAGAAGACTACGGAATTCCAGAAGAAGAGATTATAAATTTATAATTATTGGCAAACCTCGGCTGAAAAAGAGCCTGTCTCAATCATATAAAGAATAAAAAGCGATCAAGATTAGATTTTCTGACTATCAGAATACTAACTTGTTCGCTTTTTGAATTTTAATGGTTGCTAGATAGGATTCCCTATTTTAAGAATCCTTGGTGGGAGGACCAATGCAAAAAGTAGCCCTAAAGCTACTTTGGATGTGTTGTATACTTTATTATAATGTGGACTCGCTACCGCAAGTCCTTATCTCCAACTTCAGTTGGAGAGAGTTTCTACGAAACTCCTAGCTACATATCGTTTTCTTACAGAAAACGACGAGCGTGGAAGGAATGGAATTGTTATAAGATTATAAAGAAGAGCGACTGCCGTCGCTCTCTATTTCCAACGTCGGTTGGAGATTTTTTGGCTTTTAGCAAACTCATGTTTGCTAAATTGCCAAAAATCTAACCAACCGACCCCTCCATCTCATAGGCAATCAGTCTGTTGAGTTCGACTGCGTATTCCATTGGGAGTTCTTTGGTGAATGGTTCGACAAAGCCCATGACAATCATCTCTGTGGCTTCAGATTCAGATAGGCCGCGGCTCATGAGGTAATAGAGTTGTTCCTCTGAGATTTTTGATACTTTGGCTTCGTGTTCCAGGGCCACTTGTGAGTTGTGGATTTCGTTGAACGGGATAGTGTCCGACTTGGAAATGTCGTCCATGATGATGGTATCACACTCGATGTGGCTGATAGATTTTGCCGAGTTTTTGGCAAAAGTTACTTGACCACGGTAGTTAACTTCTCCACCGCCACGGGCAATAGATTTGGATACGATAGACGAGGAGGTCCGTGGTGCATTGTGAATCATCTTGGCACCCGTGTCTTGGACCTGACCTTTATTGGCAAAGGCGATGGACAACATGGTTCCACGCGCGCCTTCTCCTTCCAGATAAACGGCCGGGTATTTCATGGTTGTCTTGGCACCGAGGTTTCCGTCAATCCACTCGACCGTAGCATTTTTCTCTGCGCGAGCACGCTTGGTTACGAGGTTATAGACATTGTCAGACCAGTTCTGGATGGTCGTGTAGCGCATGTAGGCACCTTCGTGGGCAATGATTTCCACGATGGCAGCGTGCAGGCTGGCAGTCGAATAGGTCGGCGCTGTACAGCCTTCGACGTAGTGAACACTTGCTCCCTCATCCACAATAATCAGCGTCCGCTCAAACTGACCTGTTCCTTCGTTGTTGATACGAAAATAAGTCTGCAATGGAATATCTAACTTGACGCCTTTTGGCACGTAGATAAAGGTACCACCTGACCAAACGGCTGAGTTGAGGGCGGCCAGTTTATTGTCTGATGGCGGAACGAGTTTTCCAAAGTATTTTTTGAAGAGCTCTGGATGTTCCTTGAGAGCCGTGTCAGTATCTGTAAAGATAATGCCGTGCTTGTCGTACTCTTCCTTCATGTTGTGGTAAACCACTTCTGATTCGTACTGGGCAGAAGCACCTGCCAGGTAAGCACGCTCAGCTTCTGGGATACCGATGCGTTCAAAGGTTTCCTTGATTTTGTCTGGTACATCATCCCAGCTACGTGCCGGTTTATCCGATGGTTTTTGATAGTAAACAATATCATCAAAATCCAGTTCAGATAGGTCTGCACCCCAAGTCTGCATAGGCATTTTCTTGAAGGTCTCATAGGACTTGAGACGGAATTCCAGCATCCATTCAGGCTCGCCTTTGATACGGGACATTTCACGAATAACTTCTTCGTTCAACCCCTTACCAGTCGAAGCTACCAGTTCCACGTTTTCATCATGGAAACCGAATTTATATTCCCCAAGATCAATCGGGGTTGGTTCAATTCTTTCTTCTGACATAATATAAGATACTAAGCCCTATAAATCTTGGGCCTGTTCAGTTCCAATCAAAAACTGAACAATCCTTTCTATATGATTTTCATTTTTAGAGTTTGTATTGATGCTTATTCAGCACTCTCACTTCGTTCCAGTGCTTTCTTAATCGCATTCCATGGAAGTGTGGCACATTTGATGCGTTGAGGGAATTTGGCAACACCCGCGAGGAGGGAGGCGTCTCCTAGTTCCTTCTGACGTTCATCTTCTTGGCCTTGGACCATTTGTGAGAAAATTTCTGCTAGTTCTTGAATCTGACTGATTTCTTTGCCAAGCACTGCTTCAGTCATCATAGAAGCTGATGCGGTTGAAATGGTACAGCCAACTCCGTCAAAAGCAATATCGGTAATCACATCTTTTTCAATCTTGACTGATAGTTCAATCACATCGCCACAGGTTGGGTTGTGGAGTTCCAACTTTTCCACTCCGTCCAAACTTCCGCGGTGACGAGGCGACTTGGAGTGCTCAGACACAACTGCCATATAAAGAGAGTCTAATCTAGATAGGGCCATTGAAAAACTCCTTTGTCTTGATAATTGCCTCGACCAACTTGTCGCAGTCAGCCTTGGTATTGTAGATGTAAAAACTTGCTCGAACGGTGGCTGGTACCTGCAAATACCTGAGAAGCGGTTGGGCACAATGGTGGCCAGCCCGCACAGCAACTCCTTCATAGTCCAGAGCGGTTGCCACATCGTGTGGATGCAAGTTGTCCAAGTTAAAGGCAATAACCCCTGTCCGCTTGGATAGATCCTGACTGCCATAAATGGTCAAGCCGGGAATGGCCTGCAATTTTGGCCAGATGTAAGCAATCAATTCTTCCTCGTGCTGCTGGACATGCTCCATGCCGATGTCATTTAAGTAATCAATGGCAGCTGCAAGTCCGACAGCACCCGCAATATTAGGTGTCCCCGCTTCGAATTTCCAAGGTAGTTCCTTCCAAGTTGCGTATTGTTCATAGACAAATTCAATCATTTCACCCCCAAATTCGACAGGAGACATTAGTTCTAACAGTTCTTGTTTGCCATAGAGGACGCCAATACCGGTTGGTCCCAACATCTTGTGCCCTGAGAAGGCAAAGAAATCTACGTCCAAATCCTGCACATCAATAACCATATGCGGAGTTGATTGGGCACCGTCCACTACCAAGTAGGCACCGACCGCGTGCACCAGCTCTGCTATTTCCTTAATGGGCGCAACTGAGCCCAAAACATTGGAAATATGGGCTAGAGAGACAAACTTGGTCTTTTCAGACAGGACTTCCTTCAGGACGTCCATGTCGAGCTCGCCATTTTTCAAGGTAACATAGCGGAGCTTTGCCCCTGTTTTCTGGCAGGCCTGCTGCCAAGGAATGATATTGGAATGGTGCTCCTGAACCGAAATGATGACCTCGTCGTCTGCTTGGAGAAGATCTCTAGCAAACTGAGCCACCCAATTGAGCCCCGTCGTCGTTCCTCGGGTAAAGAGGATTTCCTTGCTAGACTTAGCACGGATAAAATCAGCTACCGTCTGGCGCGCCGCCTCATAACGGGCCGTCGAGCGCTCAGACAAGGTATGCACTCCACGGTGGACATTGGCATTGTCCTTCTGGTAATAGTCTGCCAAGACATCCAATACCTGCTGCGGCTTTTGCGTCGTTGCGGCATTATCCAGATAAACCAGCGGCTCATCATTAACAATTTGGTCTAAAATGGGAAAATCTGATTTACACTCTTCTAACATGACTATCCCTCACTTCTTTATCCTTTTTTCAAAGCGGAAAACTCCCTGCGGAAATTGTTCCAGCATATCCTGTTCCTCTTTCCCTTCCAAAAACATTACTTTATGGAAGGCATTGAAGTATTCAACAATGCGAAAACCGCATCGATTGACATAGAAATGGATATTGCGTTGGTCATAGTAAGGTGTGATGGTTTGCCAAACCTTGACCTGTGGAAAGGTCGCTTCCACCACTTGCCAGGTCGCAAATCCAATGCCTCGGCCATGGACTTCTGGTGAAGTAAACAGGGTTTCTAGTTCTCCCTGTTCACCATCTAAGACGAGAACAAGGCCGCCTACTCGCTGATTTTCCAGTACTATCCAGTAGGCTTGTCCATGTTCCAAAGACATGAGAACCGTTTCACGCGCTATGACCTGGCCTTCCTCCTCGAAGAAGGTATGGCGTTCTCCTAATTCTTCCAAAGCTCCGAAGTTAAACGATACTTGATTTGCCAGGATAAACGCATCCCAATCCGACTTGGCAAGGGGTTCTAATATAACTTGAATCTTTCCTTGTTTCATCTTAGCGTTTTGACAAGCTATCTTCAATCACATCAATCATCTGGTCGCGGACTTCCTTGACTGGGATTTCTGTGATAACAGCTCCCAAGAACCCACGGATGACCAGACGCTCGGCTGTCGCGCGATCCAAACCACGACTCATGAGATAATACATATCCTCTGGGTCCACCTGACCGATAGAAGCTGCGTGACCGGCCGTGACTTCATTCTCATCAATGAGAAGGATTGGGTTAGCGTCGGAACGCGCCTTGTCAGACAGCATAAGGACGCGGCTTTCCTGCTGGGCATCCGCTCCCTTGGCACCACGAATAATGTGTCCAATGCCGTTAAAGGTAAGAGTACCACTTTCCAAAATAACCCCGTGTTGCAGGATATGACCGACCGAATTATTGCCGTAGTTAGTCACGCGGGTATCGACACCCTGAACCTGACGGCCAGCTGACAGGCCGACCACCTTGAGATTAGCATGGCTACCATTTCCCTTGAGGTCTGCATCCAAGTCAGCGACGACATTTCCTTTGTTAAGGAGACCAATGGCCCAGTCCACGCTGGCATCGTTGCCAATGGTCGCACGGCGAGTCAAATAGGTATCCAGGTGCTGCCCCAAGCGGTCAATGGCTGAGAACTTAATCTGGCTTCCTGCCTGGGCAATCACTTCGACCACAATGTTGGCAGAGGTTTTCACCGCGTCGTCGCCAAGGCTCTCAAATCGTTCTAAATAATTGAGCTTGGTGTTCTTGCCTGCGATAATCAGTACGCGCTTGTTAAAAGCCACGCCACTTGTCGCGTCTTGGTAGAAAATACCTTCGACAGGCTGGTCAATTTCAACGTTGTTAGGAACATAGAGAACCGCGGTTGCGTTGAAATATGCTGTGTTATAGGCGGCTAATTTGTGCTCGTCATAGGAGACAGCTGCTCCCAGATACTTCTCGATGACATCTGGAATGACATCCATAGCTGAAGTAAAGTCCGTAAAGACTACCCCTTTTTCGACTAGATCAGCTGGCAACTGTTCCAAAACAGTTTGGCTGCCAACCTGAACCAGCATAGGATTGTCACCGATAGCTGTAAAATCTGGAACTGCCCCGATTTCATCATTTGTAGCTAGGCTTCCGTCACCCAAATTCCAACGGTGAAATTTTACCCGCTCGATAACTGGCAAGTCCCGCTCTGCTATTTTGTCAAAAGCCTTAAGGCGCAGGTCTGTCAACCAAGTCGGTTCTGCCTGCAAGGCTGAAAATTCTTGTATCAATTCTTTGGTCATAGGTTCCTCCAAAGACTTAAATGTCATCTTCTTTGTAGTCGATGCCAAGCTCAGCAGCTACCTTAACATAGCCTTCTTTTTCCAAGCGTTGCGCCAATTCAGGGCCGCCTGAAAGCACGACACGACCTTCCATCATGACATGGACCACATCAGGCGTGATGTAGTTAAGCAGGCGTTGGTAGTGGGTGATAATCATGGCACCAAAACCTTCGCCACGCATAGCGTTGATGCCTTTTGATACGACCTTGAGGGCGTCAATGTCCAAACCTGAGTCAATCTCATCAAGAAGAGCAAAAGTTGGCTCCAACATGAGCAATTGCAGGATTTCGTTGCGTTTTTTCTCACCACCAGAGAAACCTTCGTTGAGGTAACGCTCAGCCATTTCCTCTTTCATATTGAGGAGTTCCATTTTCTCGTCCAACTTGGTGATAAAGTCGCGGACGTTGATTTTGTCCTCGTCTTCCTTGCCAGCATTCATAGCTGCACGGAGGAATTCTGCATTGGTAATACCCGGAATTTCAGATGGGTACTGCATAGCCAAGAAAAGACCCATACGAGCGCGCTCATCCACTTCCAATTCCAAGATATTGACACCGTCAAAGAGGACTTCCCCTTGCGTCACTTCGTAGCTTGGATTGCCCATGATGGCTGCTGAAAGGGTTGATTTACCGGTACCGTTTGGTCCCATGATGGCTGCAATTTCACCTGTTTTGAGGGTCAAATTGACACCCTTGAGGATTTCCTTGCCTTCAATTTCCACATGAAGGTCTTTGATTTCTAATACTGACATGGTATGCTCCTTTATTTTTCTGTCCTGTCCCTTATACATGCTGGGAAAAACTACCCAGGCAGCTCCCCCCTTGACGCACATAAAATCTCATTGTCTGGAAATTTTAATGAACAGTATCTATCATAGTATATCAAAAAAAGAGCCAATCGGCTCTTTCCATGTTTCTAGACTTAATCTTTCTTCTGATTTCTCCGAATAATTCGTTTTTCTTTCCAGTCAGCCACCCGTTCCTGTCGATAACCACTGTTGCCAATAAAGCGCAGAAGATTGAGGAGGGGCGTTCGATTTTCACCGAAAATACCGATGAGTTCACAAAAGAGAACCAGGCCGAATCCTGCAGATAAGATCAACAATACACCGCCGACACGACTGGACACATTGAACAAGAGGGAAATCAATGAGAACAGGAAGGAAATTCCATAGATAACCAAGACTGTTCCCCGATGGGTCAAGCCCAGGGACAGGAGGCGATGGTGGAGATGCATCCGGTCTGCTTCATAAATTTTCTTGCCCGACAGAATTCGACGAATAATGGCCACAACCGTATCTGTAATCGGTACTCCCAGAATAATCATGGGCGTCACAACAGCAACAGCAGTCGAATTTTTCAGACCTTGGAGGGACAAAACACCAATCATGAAGCCAATAAAGAGGGCTCCCGTATCACCAAGATAGATAATGGCCGGATTGTAATTATAGGGCAGGAACCCGACAATCGCAACAACCAAGACAAATAAGGTCAAGGTCAAATAAATCTCGCTCTCCACCAGGAAGAAATAGGAAACCAGGCCCATGGTGGTCAGCGAAATAATCGATACCCCTGAAACCAGCCCGTCCAAGCCGTCAATCAAATTAACCGCATTGGTAATGGCTACAATCCAGAGCATGGTGAGGAAAAAGGACAACCAGGTCGGAAACTCAATATAGGGGCCACCAAAAGGCAGTTTAAAGGCATCAAAATGGAAATCCGTGAAGAACCAAATGACTAGGGCCGCAGCTGTTATCCCAAGGAATTTGGGCAAAGGACTGAGCTCCTTGATATCATCCACCAAGCCTGTCACCACCACCATACCACTCGCCAGAACCAAGGGAAGAACGTAGTCAAAATAGGTTCCCTTATGGCTCACATAGGTAACGATTTGCGGTAGAAAGAAGAGAACCGCAGCCGAAAAGGTGATAAAAATAGCTAGGCCACCAGCCGTTGGCATGGGTACCTTATTAATTCTGCGGGCATTTGGATGGTCCACCGCCCCAATTTTAAAAGCCAGAAAACGGATCAGAGGCGTCAGAATGACCGAGGTAATCAAGGTTCCAATCAGGATGAGGACATATTTCAAAGCAAAAGGCATCATGCAAGACTTACCTTCTTCAATTCCTCAACAGCGGCTAGAGGCAACAAGACTTGGCCATGCTCCTGCAGAACAGGACGGGTCACGGTAGAGTCGTCCGTGTACTCCAACATTCTAGACAGGAGGTAATCTGGATAATCTGCGGAACGGTCACTCACATCCAAGAGGACAGTCATAAAGTAGTCATCGTTCATCTTGTAGAGCTCTGATTCTTCAAAATCCACATCGATGGCCTGGGCGAATTGAACCACTTCGTGCAAATGATCAAAGTGCAGAACGTAGTAGATATAGGGCTCTGCCTCTTCTTCAGCCTCTATATCTGCCAGACGCTGTACCGCATCCTTGTCATAGGCGCTCTTATCTTTCAGGTTTTTCTCCAAAGACTGAAGAAAATCCGCCGGCGTCATCTGACTGACCTCATCGAGATTATCAAAGTCAGCCAAGTCCTCAAAGTTGATGTGCTTATCAATCTCTGACTTGGTTACAAAAATATCGACCTTGTCAGGCTTGGGCGTTACGCGAAAACTGAGCATGCCACTTTCTCGAAAGGTCAGGGGCAACTCCAATTCATCTAAAACAGAATAAAAGAATTCCTCCGTCTTCTCATGGGGCATAAGAAAATCCGCAATCTCCATGCCTCTTTCTTCCAAATCATCTAATAGAATAGTGATTTTCAAGGTCGAATCACTAATTTGTTTTACTTTCATACTTACCTCATACATCTGCCTAGATTTTCCAACAAATAGGCCACATTCTCATACAAATCTCTCACCATTATACTAAATTGCCGTCGGAAAAACAAAAGAAAAGCAGGACAGCCTGCTTTTAGGAAATAAACTTCAAGAAAGAATAAACCAATAGAATGGCCCCCAGGATAATCCGATAGTAACCAAACACTGTAAAATCATGTTTCTTCACATAATCTGTCAGCATCCGAATGACAACGACAGAAACAAGATAGGCCGTTAACGATGCGACCAAGAGAATCAAGACCTGTTCAAAGTTGAGCGTATTGCCATCGATAAAATACTTGACCGCCTTAAGCCCGCTATAGCCAAACATGGTAGGAATAGCCAAGAAGAAGGTAAAGTCGGCCGCCACCGAACGACTGGTCCCAAGAATAATGGCCCCCAAAATCGTCGCCCCAGAACGGCTAGTCCCTGGAATAATGGCCAAAACCTGGAAGAGACCAATAAACAGAGCCGTCTTATAAGGCATGGACGCCAAGTCCGTCACTGTAGGCTGGACTCTCTTATTGCGCTCTTCAATCCAGATAAAGGCAATACCATAGACAATCAAGGCAATGGCGATGGGCACCATAAAGTTGAAGTGGGCCTCAAACCAGCTATCAAAGGGCAGGGCCACCAAGATGGATGGAATACAAGCAATGACAACCTTGGCCCATAGCTGCCAGGTTAACTGAATCTCACGCTTGCTTTTGCCAGGCTGAAAAGGATTAAGGCGATTGAAATAGATGGTCATAACAGCCAAAATCGCCCCCAACTGGATAACAATGTTGAACATCTCCACAAAGCTATTCGACTGGTTGAACTGAATAAATTCCTGGACCAAAATCAAATGACCAGTAGAGGAAACTGGCAACCATTCCGTAATTCCTTCAACAATGCCTAAGAAAATGGCTTTCAATAATTCGATAAACATAGGATACTCCTTTTAAGAACCTGCATTGACCAGCGAGCGATACCATAGGAAAGAGATAACTTGCTCACCAGGGACTTTTTTATAAAAGATACTTTTAATTCTTTAAAACCAATCATGCTCTAGATACTTTAGACATTATACCACGAAAGATGAGAGAAACAAAGAGCCAAATAAAGATACTTTTAATTCTTTAAAACCAATCATGCTCTAGATACTTTAGACATTATACCACGAAAGATGAGAGAAACAAAGAGCCAAATATAGTTTGATGCTATCGCTCAAAGAACATTTATACAATAATTGTGAATAAAAAAGCAATCGTATTGAAATTTTTCAGAATTTTTTATACAATGGTACAATACATTTTATAAGGAGATATTATGAAACATAAACTCAGTATTTTCCTGCTGACCATACTGGCTGTTTTTTCAGTCACTACAGGCGTTCGTGCAGATGAATACCTCCGTATCGGGATGGAAGCTGCCTATGCACCTTTCAACTGGACCCAGGAAGACGACAGTAATGGTGCTGCCCCTATCGAAGGGACCAACCAATACGCTAACGGATACGACGTGCAAATCGCCAAAAAAATTGCAGAATCCATGGACAAGGAACTCTTGGTGGTCAAAACCAAGTGGGAAGGTCTGGTTCCAGCATTGACTTCTGGTAAGATTGACATGATCATCGCCGGGATGAGCCCAACAGAAGAGCGCAAGAAAGAAATCGCCTTTTCTGACAGCTACTACACTTCCATTCCGACATTGGTAGTTCGTGCAGATAGTCAATATGCAACAGCCAGCAAACTGGCTGACTTTGCAGGTGCAAAAATCACTGCGCAACAAGGTGTCTACCTCTACGACCTGATTGACCAGATCGAAGGCGCAAACAAGCAGACAGCCATGGGGGATTTCTCGCAAATTCGTCAGGCCCTGGAGGCTGGTATTATTGATGCCTACGTGTCTGAGCGTCCGGAAGGCCGTACCGCTGAGGCTGCTAATAAGGCTTTCAAGATGGTCGAGCTTTCAGAAGGTTTTGAAACCAATGCCGAGGACGTGACCATTGCAGTCGGTATGCGTAAGGATGATGCACGACTTGCACAGGTCAACCAAGTCCTTGCGACCATTTCTGAAGACGACCAAGTTGCATTGATGGACAATATGATTGAAAATCAGCCGGTCGAAGAAGCAACCGACGCGCAACCAAGCTTCTTTACACAGGTCTGGAATATCATCGTCAACAACTGGCAACAACTCCTACGCGGAACTGGTATGACCCTCTTGATTTCCATCTTGGGTACCATCATCGGTACGCTAATTGGTCTTTTGATTGGTGTCTTCCGCACTGCTCCAAAAGCTGAAAACAAGGTCGCTGCTATGGGACAAAAAGTTCTCGGTTGGCTGATTAATATCTACATTGAGGTATTCCGTGGTACCCCAATGATTGTACAATCTATGGTTATCTACTACGGTACCGCCCAGGCCTTTGGGCTTAACCTAGACCGCACTCTGGCAGCTATTTTCATCGTTTCTATCAACACTGGTGCCTACATGAGTGAAATTGTCCGCGGTGGTATCTTCGCTGTTGACAAGGGGCAATTTGAAGCAGCAACTGCGCTTGGATTTACCCACAATCAAACCATGCGTAAGATTGTCTTGCCACAGGTTATCCGCAACATTCTTCCAGCAACTGGTAACGAATTTGTCATAAATATCAAGGATACATCTGTCCTCAACGTTATCTCTGTGGTTGAGCTTTATTTTTCAGGAAATACTGTCGCGACCCAGACTTACCAATATTTCCAAACCTTCACTGTGATTGCCATTATCTACTTCATCTTGACCTTCACTGTAACCCGCATCCTGCGTTCTGTCGAAAAACGTTTCGATATGGACAATTACACGACAGGTGCCAACCAAATGCAAATCGAGGAGGTTCCACATGTCTAATACCATCCTGGAAATCAAGAATCTGAAAAAATCCTACGGTCAAAACCAAGTCCTCAAGGACATTTCAGTAACCGTTGAAAAAGGCGAGGTTATCTCCATTATCGGCTCTTCCGGTTCTGGAAAATCAACCTTCCTCCGTTCTATCAACCTTTTGGAAACACCGACGGAAGGCACCATCCTCTACCACGGTCAAGACGTTTTGGCCAAGGGCTATGACCTGACCACCTACCGTGAGAAATTAGGCATGGTTTTCCAATCCTTTAATCTCTTCAACAACCTCAATGTTTTGGAAAATGCTATCGTGGCCCAAACGACCGTTCTCAAACGTGACCGCGCTGAAGCAGAGAAAATTGCCAAAGCCAACCTCAACAAGGTCGGCATGACCGAGCAATACTGGGCCGCTAAACCAAGCCAGCTCTCTGGTGGACAAAAGCAACGGGTAGCCATTGCACGCGCCCTATCAGTCGATCCAGAAGTTATTCTCTTCGACGAACCAACTTCTGCCCTTGACCCAGAAATGGTGGGTGAAGTTCTCAAAACCATGAAAGAATTGGCCGAGTCTGGCTTGACTATGGTCATCGTGACCCACGAAATGGAATTTGCCCGCGACGTTTCAGACCGTGTCATCTTCATGGACAAGGGCGTCATCGCCGAAGAAGGCACACCTCAACAAATCTTCGAAAATCCAAAAGAAGAACGAACCAAAGAATTCTTAAAACGTTTCCTCGGTTAAGCCTTGATACCAGCTCTAGCTGGTATTTTTTTGGGCTCCAATACACTTCAAAGCAAACCTGGCCCCTGTTACCACAGTATGAAGCCTGGGAGTCACTGCCTTCAGGACACATCTTGTTGGCCCCCTTTTTCCATCCTACTCTATTCCCCCGATTGCGGTGTTATACTCAACTAAAATCAAAAAGAAAAGGCGCTAGGACTGAGGCAACAGTTCTAGCGCCTAAACTTTAAAAATTTCAATTACAGTATAGTACAGGTAGTGATTTTTTGCACTTTTTTACTGTTTTCCAAATAGAAAAGAGAGGCATAGACCTCTCTTTCTTGTTTTTCTAGGTAAGTTTACCTAGATTAGTTTTCAAATTTTTTGTGGTTTTTGTCGTAAAAATCAATCAAGCCCAAAGCTGTCGCGAATGAGATGTTGTCGATTTTTGCACGTCCTTGTGCAAGAGCGATAACTGACATTTCACGAGCGTTGGTCTCTTTACTGATACGGTAACCAGTGATTTTCTTTTCACGTACCCAGTTTACAACTGCGGCAACTTTTTCGTAACTAGTCATGAGAAACCCCTTTCCTTTTTATTCGTGCAATTAAGTATAATACAGCTATGCTCATTTTGTCAAGTAAAGTATTCGGTTTTTACCAATTATTTGACAGAAAGAGCTGACAATATTTGAGTGCGAATGTCTTCAACACCCTCCGGATTGCCCGGTAAGAAGATTGTATTATTACCTCCTTGTGCAAAATTATTTAAGGTATCCAAGTATTGGTTGGTCAACAAGATAGACATAATCTGCTCTTCTGACATGCTGACGTTGGAATCTTTCAATTCACGGATAGAATCTGCCAAACCGTCAACAATAGCCTTACGCTGTTGGGCAATACCCACACCGTGCAGGCGGTCTTTTTCAGCTTCTGCCTCTGCAGCAGTGACAATTTTTATCTTGTCTGCCTCTGCCAATTCTTGGGCCGCAACCCGTTTCCGCTGGGCTGCGTTGATTTCGTTCATGGATTGCTTAACCTCTGCATCTGGCTCAACCTTGGTAATCAGGGTCTTGACAATGACGTAGCCGTAGGTGGACATCTCTTCTGCCACCTGCTTCTGCACTTCCAGGGCGATCTCATCTTTTTTCTCAAACAATTCATCCAGAGTCAATTTAGGCACAGATGAGCGCAGGGCATCCTCAATATAGGACTTGATTTGAGCCTCTGGGTGCATGAGCTTGTAGTAGGCATCTGTGACGTTATTTTCATTGACCCGGTATTGGGTCGCCACATTCATGGTCACAAATACGTTATCCTGGGTCTTTGTCTCAACCACGATTTCACTTTGCAACATCCGAAGCTGAATACGAGCTGCAATGACATCCACACCGAAAGGAATTTTAAAGTTAATCCCTGAGGTAGACGTTTTTTGGTACTTACCAAACCGCTCGACAATAGCCACCGTCTGCTGCTTGACCACATAGAGGCCAGAAATAATCAAAATCAAGGCCAGAAGCAGGACGAATAAGAGAGTAAACATAAACAATATAGGTGCCATAATAACCTCCTAAGCTAACATCTTACACCAACATTTTATAGAGTGAGTCATTTTCGTGCAAATTGATATATTGTGGGTCAAAATCTTCCAAGCGCTGAATAAAGTCCGCATAGTCATTCTTATCGCCCAAAGCAATCCCGATGAGAACTGGACCTGTTCCCTTATTGGCCCGCTTGATATACTCAAACCGTGTAATGTCATCATTCGGTCCGAGAATATGGTTTACAAATTCGCGCAGGGCACCCGGCCGTTGGGGGAAATTGACGACGAAATAATGCTTGATTCCCTCGTAAATCAGAGCTCGCTCTTCCATTTCTGGCATGCGGTTGATGTCATTGTTACCACCTGAAATGATACAACAGATGGTCTGCCCCTTGATTTGGTCCTTGACAACCTCAAGTGCAGCAATAGTCGCAGCACCAGCCGGTTCAGCGACAATTCCCAATTTAGAATAAAGGTCCAAAATGGTTTCTGAAATCCAACCTTCATCAACACCAATCAGCTTGTCTACATGTTTACGAGCAACTTCGTAGGTGCTTGCACCGACTTTTTGAACAGCAATTCCGTCCGCAAACTTGTCAATTTCAGCCAGCTTAACAGGTCTTCCCTTATCAAAAGCAGCCTTCATCGAACGTGCTCCGCTAGCCTCAACACCTACAATCTTGATGCCTGGTGCCTGTTCCTTCAAATAAGCCGAAACACCTGCAATCAGACCACCACCACCAACGGGAACCAAAATCTGATCAAAATCAATCGATTGTTCCTGGGCCTCGTCCAAGATTTCGTAGGCAACAGTCCCCTGACCTGCCTGAACATTATCATCATCAAAGGGATCGATGAAGGTTTTTCCACTTTCCTGGGTATAGTCTTGAGCAGCCTGAGCCGATTCATCAAAAGTATCACCCACCAAGCGAATGTCCACAAATTCCCCACCAAAGAACTTGACCTGACCGATCTTCTGCTGCGGCGTTGTAATGGGCATGAAAATTGTAGCAGGAATCTGCATTTCCTGGCAGGTATAGGCTACTCCCTGGGCATGGTTGCCCGCTGAAGCACAGACAACCCCTCGCTCTTTTTCCGCATCCGTCAATTGGGAAATAGCGTAATAAGCCCCTCGAATCTTGAAGGAACGGACCCGCTGCTCGTTTTCCCGTTTGATATAAATATCGGCTCCATAACGCTCTGACAGGTAACGATTATAATCTAGCGGTGTCTTAACCACCACATTTTTGAGAACAGAATAGGCCTGCTCAATGTTCTTTGCTGAAATCATATTGCACTTATTTCTTTCTATTATAAATATTGTACCAAAAATCCTGAAATAAACATAGGATTTATAATCAAAATTCACAAATATTTTTTATTTTCTCAGAATGGTCAAAAGAGCTGGCAAGCCAGCTCTTTACTATTCTTTGACCAGAACCCCGAGACTTCTAATTCAAGTAGAGCTACCTAACTCTACGATTTCGAGATTGGACTTCAACAGTTTGGGGAGCTGTTGAAGGTTGGATATAGAGTTTGTCGGTAGACAAACTTCCCCTGGCCTTGCTTTCGTATTTCTGGGCAAGGGCTAGAATAGCCTATCCGTAGGCTGCCTCGCTCTCTTGTTGTCAAACTCGGGTTAAAATAGTCCACCTCAACTACCTTGCTTTCGTATTTCTGGGTAAGGGCTAGAATAGCCTATCCGTAGGCTAACCTCGCTCTCTTGTTGTCAAGCGAGGGCGTATGGTCGCTCTCACATTTCTAGGCGACCAGCTGAAAGAGTCTATCCCCAGACTCTTTCACTCCCCCGGACTTACCTCGCTTTCTCGTTTTTGGGCGAGGGCTAAAACAGTCCACTGGACTTACCTCGCTTTCTCGTTTTTAGGCGAGGGCTAAAACAGTCCACTGGACTGTTTTAGTTATAAATCTTAAAGGCATCGTCGTCGTTGCGGCCTACGAATGGCATTGCTTTGCGGAGTTCTGCACCGACTTTTTCGATTTCAAGGTTTTCAGCTTCTTTACGGAAGGCTTCCATTTGTGGGCGACCAGCCTTGTAGTCGTTGACAAAGTCGTTGGCGAATTTTCCAGACTGGATGTCTGCCAATACAGCTTTCATGTTTTCTTTAACTTGGTCAGTAATCACGCGTGGACCTGATACGTAGTCACCGTATTCAGCAGTGTTTGAGATAGACTGACGCATTTTCTTGAAACCACCCTCGTAAACAAGGTCAACGATGAGTTTCATTTCGTGCAATACTTCAAAGTAAGCCAATTCTGGTGCATAGCCAGCTTCAGTCAAGACTTCAAAACCAGCTTGCATCAGAGCTGTCAAACCACCACAGAGAACGGCTTGCTCACCAAATAAATCTTCTTCTGTTTCTTCCTTGAAGGTTGTTTCCAAGAGACCTACGCGGGCTGAGCCAACACCTTTTGCCCAGTCCATAGCGATGTGCTTGGCATTGCCAGTAGCGTCTTGATAGACAGCGTAAAGAGCTGGCACACCGAAACCTTCTTCAAAGGTACGGCGAACCAAGTGACCTGGTCCTTTCGGCGCACACATGAAGACATCCACATCTGCTGGTACCTTGATAAATTCAAAGTGAACGTTGAAACCATGAGCGAAACCAAGGGCATTTCCTGCTTCCAAGTTTGGAGCGATTTCGTCATTGTAAAGGTCAGCCTGGATTTCATCTGGAGCCAAAATCATGATAACATCAGCTTGCTTAGCAGCCTCTGCTACTTCAAAGGTCTCAAAGCCATCTTCTTTTGCCTTATCAAAAGATTTACCAGCACGCACGCCGATGATAACATCGTGTCCTGTGTCACGCAAGTTTTGGGCATGGGCATGGCCCTGTGAACCATAACCGATAACGGCGATACGTTTGCCGTCAAGTGCTGGAACTGTTACATCTTTTTCATATTGCATTGCTACTGCCATTTGTTAATCTCTTTTCTATTTTTTTACTTATAAATTCGGATGTTCAAAGAAAATGAACATTCTGTAATTTTGTCTATCATGTGCATCCCTAGTTGCTCAACTTTCTTTTAATTCTAGGCAGTGAGGCGAAGGCTATACTGAGGTATGCCAAGCTGAGGTATGCCAAGCCGAGCTAACGACGAAGCAAAAGACAAGTGAGTGACTAGGTTAGTCACGACTGAAACCAGTTGCCCCTGTCCTAGCAATGTTCTTAATGCCATAAGGCTGAATCACACGCAGGAGGGCGTCAATCTTGTCTCCGTCACCAGTCATCTGAATGGTAATGGAGTGAGGTGCCACATCGACAACGCTGGCACGGAAGGGTTGGATAATGGCTAAAATTTCTGCCCGCTTAGCTGGCGGAGCAACGATTTTAATCAGAATCACTTCCCGTTCCAAGTGCGGAATGTCTGTCAAATCGCGGACACGGACCACATCAATCAAGCGATTGAGTTGCTTGATAATTTGTTCCACTTCGTCCATGGTCGCAACATCAACGATGACCGTTACCCGAGAAATACCTGCAACTTCGGTCGGGCCGACTGAAATGGATTCAATATTGATTTGGCGCCGGGATAGGACACCTGTAAAGCGGTTGAGGACACCTGAAGAATTTCGTAATTTTGCTGTTAACATTCTACGCATTGAACTTCACCCCCAACATTTCCGCATTGCTCTTGCCGGCTGGTACCATTGGCACCACATGTTCGGCCTTGGAGATATGGACCTCAATCAGCATTGGTTTGTTTTCCAAGATGACCTTCATATCTTCTGCCAAGGTCGCCGGATTGTCAAAACTGTAATGGCTGATACCATAGGCTTCCGCTAGGAGCTGGAAGTTTGGCTCTGCATCAAATACTGACTGACTGCGACGTTCTTCATAGAAGGATTCTTGCCACTGACGAACCATACCCAGGGAATGGTTATTAATCAAGACAACCTTGATGGGCACACCATAGCCATTGAGGATAGCCAATTCCTGGTTGGTCATCTGGAAACCACCGTCACCGACAAAGACTACAACTTCCTTGTCTGGATTGGCTAGTTTAGCGCCGATTGCTGCTGGAATTCCGAATCCCATAGTCCCCATGCCGCCCGAAGTAATCAGCTGGCGCTGGTGCTTGTAAGGATAGAATTGAGCCGCCCACATCTGGTGTTGTCCCACATCTGTCACGATGATAGCATCGCCATTTGTCAATTGACCAATCAGCTCGATAGCTGCTTGTGGCTTGATAAAGTTGGCATCTTCCTCATACCAGAAAGGTGCTCGACGCTTGTTGTCCAATACCTGCTCCGTCCAGTCAGCATAGTCTGTCTCAACGGTTTCGCATTTCAACAGGGCTTGTAAGGTCGCTTTGGCATCTCCGACTACTGGAATTGCCGTCTTCATGACCTTGCCAATCTCTGCTGGGTCAATGTCCACGTGCGCAATAGTCGCATTAGGCGCATAGGTTGTCGGATTTCCCGTCAGGCGATCATCAAAGCGGGCACCGATGTTGATAATATAATCTGCATCATTCATGGCCATATTGGCTGAGTAAGTTCCGTGCATGCCACCCATCGCTAGGGCTAATTCGTGTTCAATCGGCATGGCTCCTAACCCAAGCAGGGTTGAAACAACAGGCAAGCGGTATTTCTCTGCAAAAGCAATCAATTCTTCCTGGGCTTCTGCATAGTTGACCCCACCACCAGCCAAAATCACTGGCTTTTTGGCCCGACTGAGCTGCTGGAGAATTTTCTTAACCTGCAAGCCATTTGGCTCTACCGTTGGTTGGTAGCTTGGCAAATGAACCATCGGATCGTGATAGGCTTCAACAATTCTTTCCTGGATATCCTTTGGCACATCGATGACTACTGGACCTGGACGGCCTGTGGTCGCAATATGATAGGCTTCTGTAATCACTCGAGGAATATCTGCTGTATCCCGAATCTGGTAATTGTATTTGGTGATTGGCATGGTCATACCAATGACATCGGCCTCCTGGAAGGCATCCTTACCGATACCGCGCGTCGCAACCTGTCCTGTGAAAACCAGAAGAGGCACGCTGTCGCCCATGGCATCCGCTATCCCTGTAATGGCATTAGTTGCCCCTGGTCCAGATGTGACGATGGCTACGCCCACCTTTCCTGATGATTTGGCATAACCTTCCGCCTCGTGGACCGCTCCTTGTTCGTGACGAGCCAAGACGTGCTGAATCCCCTCGTATTGATAGATAGCATCATATAAGGGGAGGACTGCCCCACCTGGATAGCCAAAGACCAGGTCCACACCCAATTGATGCAAGCTATCTAAGATTAAATAGGAACCTGAACGCGGTTGATCTAATTGGATTTCTTGCACATGTATTCCTCCTCTCTGCAATGTTGTATCTACTATCATAACACATGGAACTTAAATGTCAAGGAATATTCTGAAAATTCCTACATTTGTTCGTTTTCCTTATTTCAAGCCGAAATCTTAAACCAAACTTAAGTCAAATCAAGATGTAGGCTATTTTCAGATTTCTTTCAGAAAACTCCTCTATAGTGGGTGTATAGCAAAAAACGAAACGAGGTATTCCCATGTATTATGTCATCATCCCCGCCTATCAGCCAGATCAGAAATTACTGGAGCTATTGAACGCTTTAAAGCATCGGCTCAATTGCAAGATTATTGTAGTTAACGACGGAAGCACTGAAGCTTCGAAAGCCATCATCGAGCAAGCTAGTTCTTACGCAACCGTTCTTCACCACGAGCGTAATTTAGGAAAAGGCCAGGCCTTGAAAACTGCTTTTCAATATATTCAAGAACGTGACTCCAATTCTGTCATCGTAACAGCTGATGCGGACGGCCAGCACTCCGTCAACGATATGGATAGAGTGGCGCGGGCTGCTATGAATTTGCCCAATCACTTGGTTCTGGGAGTCCGTCAATTTAGCAATGATGTGCCTTTCCGCAGTCGTTTTGGTAATAAGCTAACCCGTCTACTCTTCCGCCTTCAAACTGGTGTCAAGGTTAGCGATACCCAGACTGGTCTACGTGCCTTTCATTCCAAGCTCCTGCCCTTTATGCTGAAAATCGAAGGCCAACGTTATGAGTACGAAATGAATATGCTGACTCAAGCTAGCCAAGAGTTCCCCATTACCGAGGTTCCCATTCAGACCATCTATATAGATGATAATGCTAGCTCGCATTTCCGACCTATCAAGGATGGCTTACTCATCTACAAAAACCTCTTCAAATTTGCCCTGTCCTCACTTGGCGGCTTTCTGGTAGACTACGGTGCCTATGCCCTGCTTATCGCAAGTTTGACTGCTCTGCCCTCGGGTATTCATATCCTCATTGCTAATGGCTTGGCTCGTCTTACCAGCTCTCTGTCCAATTATTACCTCAATAAAAAGTTGGTCTTTCAAAGCGAGCAGAGCGTCCAAACTACTGGCCTCGGTTATTTGACCCTAGCTTTAGCCCTCTTCATCTGCGACACCTCTCTGATTTATATTTTCCACCAACTGTTTGGCTTGAATCTTTATTTGGTGAAAATCACAGTTGGCCTCTCCCTCTTTTTCTTCTCTTGGTATATTCAAAAACATATTATTTTCAATGAAAGGAAGGCACTTGCCCATGAAATTGCTTAAAAAACCCTTCATATACGCATCACTATTCGGTACATTACTCACTGGTGGTTTCACCTACTCCATGCTCAAAACCTTTGTCCTCTCTGAAGCTATTACAACCGTAGAATCCGCAACGACAACCGCTGCAGCGACGACAAATTCCAGTACAGTAGCAAGTAGCACCGCTGCAACAACCGCAACCAATGTGACAACAACTGATACCTCTTACGCTGATGACAATATCCAAATCACACTCGAAACCATTACAACCAACAACACGACTGTCTATGTAGCGGATATCCAAGTCAGCTCACCTGAGTACTTGAAAACAGCCTTAGCTCAAAATACTTATGGTACCAACGTCACAGCCAAAACATCTGAAACCGCTGCAGCCAACAATGCCATCTTGGCGGTCAACGGCGACTACTACGGTGCCAACTCAACAGGTTACGTCATCAAGAATGGTGTCCTCTACCGTGATACCGTCCGTGACAATGCTTCTTATGGTGACTTGGCAATTTATGCTGACGGCTCATTTGAAATTATCTATGAAAATGAAATAACAGCTCAAGAGTTAATTGACAATGGCGTTGTCAACTTGCTCGCCTTCGGGCCAACCTTGGTAGAAAATGGTGAAATCGTGGTGGATACATCAACAGAAGTTGGACGGGCCATGTCTTCCAACCCTCGTTCAGCCATTGGTATCATCGATGAAAACCACTATATCATCGTTGTGGCAGACGGTCGTACTTCTGAAAGTGAAGGTCTATCCCTCTATCAACTGGCAGAAGTTATGAAACAATACGGAGCAACAACTGCCTACAACCTAGACGGCGGTGGTTCATCAACCCTCTACTTCAACGGTCAAGTGATTAACAACCCAACAACAAACGGAAATACTATCTCAGAAAGGGCGGTGAGCGACATTGTCTACATCGGCTACTAATTCAAACAGTAAGCGTGCTATTCGCACCTTCATGACCTATTTAGCACTAACATCCTTCCTCTTCATCTTCAGTCGGGTCTATGAAAGCCTCAGTTATGGAGAAACAGCTTTCCATATGCACTATCTGTTCTGCGTAACCCTAATCGGTGGAAGTCTTCTACTTGGCTTGATGACCATCCATCGCACACTCTCTCGCCTGACCTATAATCTCTGGAATTCAGGTGTTGCAACCATTACAGCAGGTTTTCTCCTCCGTGGTATCATCAACCTGTCCGGACGGTCTACAACCCTGGATCAACCTTACTGGTATGTCGGGGCTGGCTTCCTGACTCTAGCTGCAATCAGTCTCTTCATCAAGCAGGCCAAAACCGCTGCTCCAACAATATAATTTCAATATAGTGAAGCAGTTCCCCGCTAATATATGGGAGCTGTTTCCTTTTGTTTTCAAAAAATTCAGAAATTTCCCATTATTTGTCAAATCCTTTTTCATATCCCTCATAACTATGGTATAATAAGGAAACCAATCACCAGAAAGATAGGGAGAAGAGAAATGACAGATAAAGATACACTTAAAACCCTTCGTCACCGTAGCTCAGTCTACGATTCAATGGTCAAATCACCCAACCGTGCCATGTTGCGCGCGACAGGCATGACCGATGATAGTTTTGAAAAGCCGATTGTCGGTGTGATTTCGACCTGGGCTGAAAATACGCCTTGTAATATTCACTTGCATGATTTTGGAAAATTAGCCAAAGAAGGGGTCAAAGATGCTGGCGCTTGGCCAGTTCAATTCGGTACCATCACCGTTGCAGACGGAATCGCCATGGGAACTCCGGGCATGCGTTTCTCACTGACTTCACGCGACATTATCGCTGACTCTATTGAGGCAGCTATGGGAGGGCACAACGTCGATGCCTTTGTAGCAATCGGAGGCTGTGACAAGAACATGCCTGGTTCCATGATTGCCATTGCCAATATGGATATCCCTGCTGTCTTTGCCTACGGTGGTACCATTGCTCCAGGAAATCTGGACGGCAAGGACATCGACCTGGTTTCAGTGTTTGAAGGAATCGGAAAATGGAACAACGGCGATATGACCGAAGAAGATGTCCGTCGCTTGGAGTGTAATGCCTGCCCTGGACCTGGTGGATGTGGTGGTATGTACACAGCCAATACCATGGCCTCTGCCATTGAAGTCTTGGGGATGTCTATTCCTGGCTCTTCTTCTCACCCTGCTGAATCTCCTGAGAAGAAGGCTGACATTGAAGAAGCTGGTCGTGCTGTTGTCCGCATGTTAGAACTGGGCATCAAGCCGTCTGACATAATGACTCGCGAAGCCTTTGAAGATGCTATCACTGTTACCATGGCACTCGGTGGCTCCACCAACGCTACTCTTCACTTGCTAGCCATTGCTCACGCTGCAAACGTTGACTTGACCTTGGAAGATTTCAATGATTTCCAAGAGAAAGTACCTCACTTGGCTGACCTCAAGCCTTCTGGTAAGTATGTTTTCCAAGACCTCTACAATGTCGGTGGTGTACCAGCAGTTATGAAATACTTGCTAAAAAATGGTTTCCTGCATGGCGACCGTATCACTTGTACTGGTAAAACCATCGCAGAAAACTTGGAAGATTTCGCTGATTTGACACCAGGTCAAGATGTCATCATGCCACTTGAAAATCCAAAACGTGCCGACGGTCCGTTGATTATCCTCAAGGGTAATTTGGCTCCTGAAGGTGCCGTTGCCAAGGTTTCTGGTGTGAAAGTCCGCAACCATACAGGTCCAGCCAAGGTCTTTGATTCTGAAGAAGAAGCTATCGAAGCAGTCTTGACTGACGAAATTGTAGATGGCGATGTAGTCGTTGTCCGCTATGTTGGACCAAAAGGCGGTCCTGGTATGCCTGAAATGCTGTCACTTTCTTCTATGATTGTCGGCAAGGGCCAAGGTGACAAGGTAGCCCTTCTAACAGACGGTCGTTTCTCTGGTGGTACCTATGGATTGGTTGTGGGACACATCGCACCTGAAGCTCAGGATGGTGGTCCAATTGCCTACCTACGTACAGGCGATTTGGTAACGGTGGACCAAGATACCAAAGAAATCACCATGCACGTTTCTGACCAAGAAATCGAAGAACGCAAGAAAACAACTGTTATTCCACCTCTCTACAGCCGCGGTGTGCTCGGAAAATATGCCCATACCGTATCGTCCGCATCCAAAGGCGCTGTCACAGATTTCTGGAATGTCGACCGTTCAGGAAAATAACCTATTTACTCCATTTTTCCCTATCCTCGTGATGGGGGATTTTTTTCGCCCAAAATTGAATTTTAAGCTTTCTTTAATATTTCTTTCAGTTTTGTTTAATATTTGACCTTTATACTAACAAGCATCAGCACAATAGATTGGAGAGGTCTCACATGAAAACCACTATCAGCCAAAAACAATTCAAACGTAGGGAAACTAAATACATCCTCAGCAAAGCAACTTGGAGACTCTTCCTCCGCGATGCCCAGCCCCATCTCCTTGCAGATGACTACGCTCATTCAACCATTACCAGCATTTATTTTGATAATGAGGATTTTGACATGGTGCAGGATGCCTTAGCCAAAAAGCATCAGCGTGAAAAGGTTCGGATTCGGCTCTACGATGCTCATCCTCATGCCAACAGCACCGCCTTTTTGGAAATCAAGAAAAAAATCGATGGCATTGGTTACAAGTACCGACTGGAATCAACACCGCGCATTATTCAATATTTCCTCCGTACAGGTTTGCGCGACAGCAGCCTGCCAGACCAACCTGTCTGCCAAGAAATTCAATCGCTTCGGAAACGGTATGGCAATCTCTATCCGAAAATTCTCATTCGCTATGAACGCCAGTCCTTCAAGGGGCTAGAGGATCCAAAACTCCGCTTGACCATTGACCAAAACGTTACCTATTCAGACAAACATCCGGCGCTTAAATCAGCTGCAAAAGAAAAGGTCTTGCTGGACCCTGACCTAATGATTATGGAAATCAAAGCAGCTGAGACGATTCCAGATTGGCTATCCGTGCTCCTTGAAAAGCACGCCATTGATAGAAAATCCTTCTCCAAATACGGAACGGCTTACCGCCTCGCGACTAGCCCAGAAAAGGAGTTGATAGCCTATGCACCTATTCGATAGTATCTTATCTACCACCAGCTCCATCGCCCTGCAAATCAGTTTAATTATGGGGATCAGCTTGGTGCTGGGTTATCTACTGGCAATGACCTACAAGCACAAATCCAGCTACAGCAAGGAATTTGTCATAACTTTGACCCTGATGCCAACCCTGATTGCCTTTATCATCTTCTTGGTCAACGGCAGTCTGGGGACTAGCTTAGCCGTCGCTGGGACCTTTAGTCTCATTCGCTTCCGCTCTGCCTCTGGCTCTTCCAAAGAAATGCTGGCAGTCCTACTGGCTATGGCCATCGGATTAGCAACAGGAACCGGTTATCTGGGACTGGCCAGCCTCCTGACGCTCATTATCTGCGGCGCCATGCTCCTCTTTGAAACTGTGAATTATGGTCAAACCGATCACAGGAGACGACACATTCTCCTAACTGTTCCCTTGGATTTTGATTACCAACATTTTTTCAAGAAGGTCTTCAAAGCAGCTTGTAAGGAGGAAGAAATCCTATCCATTAGCTACAAAAAGAAAAAGCAGGCACTGGTCCTCGAATATTCTCTGGTTTTGGAATCAAGCATCTCAGACCAAGCCTTGACAAAATCCATTGTCGAAGCCAATCCACTCAATTTCATTGTCAATAAACAGACACCTAAAAAGAAATATTTATAAAGAAAGACGGAAATCATTATGATGAAAACTAAGACGAAAAAACTACTCGCCTCTGGCATTACCCTCCTCACTATCGCTACGTTAGCTGCTTGTTCTTCTGCCCAAGGACATACCCAAACCAGCAAGACGATTACCAGCAGCCAAGTAACGACGACCAATTCAAGCACGAGCAACACCGCAAGCACTTCTAGCATTGATTGGTCGTCACTCCCTAGTCAAGAAGTTACCTTGTCTGACGAGGGCTTGACCATCACTGAAGGCGGAACCTATATTCTAAGCGGTTCGACGACAAAAGGTGTAACCATTGACACTCAGGAAAATGTGCGTTTGATTTTGGCCGGAGCTACCATTTCTAGCACAGATACCGCAGCTATCAATGTCCTATCTGCTGATAATCTTGAAATTAACTTGCAAGATGGCACCGAAAATACTGTCTCAGACACTAGCACTCATTCCGATACAGATATTGAAGGGGCTATTCATTCGGAGTCGGATTTAGTTATCACTGGCAATGGTAAACTGACCGTTGAAGGCAATTTCCAAGACGGGATTGTCTCTACCGATGACTTGACCATCGAGGCTGGAAATATTACGGTAACAGCTCAGGATGACGGTATTCGCGGTAAGGATTCATTGACCATCACAGGTGGTAGGATTGACGTGATGGCAGGTGGCGATGGTATCAAGGCGACAAACGACGAGGATACTACGAAAGGAAATACCACTATCACGGGCGGAACCATCACTGTCACAGCAGGTGACGACGGTATCAAAGCTGAATCTGCCTTGACCATTGAAGATGGTTCGATTAAAGTAACTGAGTCAACCGAGGCCTTGGAAGGAACCAATATCACTATCAATGGTGGAACCTTGGATGTTTATGGTTCTGATGATGCCATCAATGCTGCAAGCGATACAGCCAGCGATATCTTCATCAAGGTCACCGGGGGTGATTTGACCGTTGCTGTCGGAAATGGCGATACGGATGCCTTTGATTCCAATGGTGATTTGATCATTTCTGGTGGCACCATTGACATAACTGCACCTACTTCAGCCTTTGACTTTGACGGTTCCGTCTCCTTTACAGGTGGAGATGTCACGGTCAATGGCCAGAAACAAACTGAAATTGTCCAAACCGGCCCCGGCGCAATGGGGGGCGCACCTGGAGGTCGCGGTGGATGGTAATCGAGTAGGGACTAAGACTAGTCCCTCTCACACCACCGTGCGTGCCGTTCGGCACACAGCGGTTCAACTAACTTTTAACGCATGTCGTTTGAGATGATAGTCTAGGCAAGAAATGATTGAATAGATACCTTGCTATGGGACAGTTCCGATAGTCAGGCTTGGGAGTCGCTATTGGGTTCACCGGTAGCGGGTGCCCGCAGAGGACTTTCACCTCAGATGTACGACATGCCCGTCGTACTAAAAAACAAGTTGGCACAAGACCAACTTGTTTATGATTATGGGTTAAAAATCGACGTCTTGAAGTCATCCGTTGTGTTCATTAGAGCCTGATAAACTTTTACCTTAAGAGCATGCACACGACTGAGGTTGACGTTATTGGTTGAATAGAAAATTCGTCCATTTGTGTCTACCTCCATTGCCTCCTCCATCAAAGTTTGGAGTTGGGCATAGGTCGTTACTGTCACTTCTTTTGTAGAGTTAGCAACACCTAATTCATACTGCATGGTAAATGGCTTGAGTTTTCCTGCCTCTGCTTTTTCAACACGCTCCGCAAACATGGCTTTCTTGAATTCTTCCCATGTTGTATATTGACCCTTAAAGACTTGGTTCAAGACGTGCGTATCAGTAATCAGACCTGTATCTTTCTTGTTCCAAGTATCGTAAATGGTTGAGCCTTGGCTCATAGCATAGTCAGACAATTGTCCAGATGCATAAGGGATAAAGCCTTCTGTATAGCCCTTAGCTGCAATCAATTCAAAGGCCATACGGCGGAACATGATATCTCCCGGTGAGCCATATGGGTTTGAAAGCGCAGAATAGTTGGCTGCAAACATTGGAACACTGTGGTATCCATTACGTGACCATTCTTTGGTCAAGGTCTTAGCACCACCAGTAGGTCCGAAATATTGACGGTAATCAATGATACTGTTATCAATCAAATCCTCGAAAGTCTTCAAGGAAGCTACTTCTGCATCGGTCAGCTCACGTGCATTGTTTCCAGCATGTGTGTTGACACCATTGGTTTGAATATAGTAGTTGTCAATCTTACGGAGCCAATCCTTCTTCAAATCGTCAGTTTTTCCAAGAATAGCCATACCTTCCAAGTAATCCAACAAGTAAAGGGCATCAAATTGGTTATGGAAGTAAGCATTGAAGTCCGCTTCATTGCTAAATCGTTCCACCGGATCAGCCACATGGACACGGTTGGCTACATCTTCTGTAAAGAAGGCGTTGAAGCCAAGGATCATCTTATCCAGCGAGGAAACGTTTTGAAGTAAGCCGTCGGCATAAACTTCCATTCCCTGACCGATACGACGACCATAGCCATGGAGATAGGTGGAGCCGTCTTGGTTGTGGACCATTTCATGACTATAAAGTGTCGTTCCATAATCGCCTAGCATATCATAGGTGATATAGTAGGTTTCTTTTCCGTCTGCATATGCAGTCTTAATTGATGAGTGTTCACGGTACCACTTGTTAATCGGACCGTAGAAGTCTTGAATAGCATCAACTTCCGCAGTCAAATTACGGTAGGCTTTCTTACCATCAGGACCGAACATCATATAGCCTTCATTGTTAAGAAGACTACCAAAGAGTTTGTCACGGTTGGTCTCGTCAAGAATCTTATACCAGAAATCGGCATTGTCACGTTGGCGTTGGGCTGCCAAATCAACCATTTGACGTACCTTATCACGGTTTTCAGTTGTTGAATAATCTTCAACATAATGTTCATACGAACCAATTGCCATTGTATTGAGATTGCTTATGATAAAGATGTCTTCTTGCGGCAGGGTCAAGAGTGGCAGGAGCATTTGACGGTAAGCCCAGTTTGGATTAGTGATACGGTCATAGACTGCGAGAGCATACTTGCTATGTTTTTCTGCCGCATCTTGCTTGGCTGCTGCTTCTGCTACCTGTGATTTACTTTCAACGATATAGGCTTTTGTGGTTTGTTTAAACCATTCATTATCTGTCAAGTTTGGCATGAAAAGTTGACGATAAGACTCAACCAAGTCAAAGACAGAAGCCTTAGCAGTTTGTTTTGCCATGGCAGACACGTAGGTCGTCACGTTGTTATGGGCACGAAGAACATCGTAGCCACCATTTCCGATTGCCAAGATCATATCTAGTGCTGATGCTGCATCATTTCCGAAGAAATCAGGCTCGAAAATGGTTAATTCCTTAGTATTCACAGTTCCGTAGTTGATGTCATACCAGCGGTTCAAGTAAGTCAAACCTAGAAGAAAGGCTTCTTTATTATTAAGAATTTTTTCCTTGATATAGGTCTCTGAAGCCTGGCCTTGTCCATTGAGACTGGCAACTAACAATTTACGAACATTGCTTTCTAGGTTGGCCATAACTTGGTCATAGCTTTCACCAAAGTAGAAATCTTTTACAGTACCTGTCTGAGTATCGGCATTCAAGGTTGTTGGATAATTGATAACCGCCTTCATAGCATCCGAGTCGAGGACAACAGAAGAAAGGCTGCTTACCAAGTCATTGACAAGGGCACTTCTGTCATTCAAGAATGATTCTGGCGTGTAAATCAAGTCTGTTCCTGAAATGGTATACTCGACCACATGATTATTCTTGAAGTCTTCTAGATAAGAAACCGTCTTATAGTCCACCGTGCCATCAGCATAGTGAAGCATAATCTTATTAATATTAGCCTTTTCAGCGTAGACATCTGCAACAACATCCTTATCCTTCATTGGCACAACGTCAAGCAGGCGAACTGTATTGAGCTTATCGTCTGTCGCAATCTTATTTCCATAGTAGACAAGGAGTTCCTTGTTGTAGAATGGAAGGATTTTTTCCATGTTGTAGTAGGCGATTTCATGGTCAGCCTGAGCCTTATCCACGGTTAGATAATCTACTGAATATTGATTGAGATTAAGCGAAACAGAATCATCAATTGTCGCTTGAATTCCCATTGCTTCTACTTTGGCTTGTGCATCTTCATCAGAGATAACAGTAACATTGGTCAAACTATCAGTTGTTGTTGTGAAACCGCCCTTAATCTTACCAGTTGGGTTATCTGGTTGACCGATAATGCTTGTCGTACCAGTCATATCGCTAATAACATTGTTGACTTCACCACTATATCGAGCATAGGCACCCGTCACTTGGTTGGAACCTGCAATGCCGCCGACAATGGCTGCCGATTCAGTTGTCACAATGGAACCAGTTGCATAAGAATTATAGACACTTCCTGGTACATCGTAGACAAGCATGGTACGTCCGACAATACCACCAGCTACTTGGTTTTCTGTACCTGGGAGAGTAATAGTTGCATCAACCTTAGCATTTCCAACACTTGCCATTGTACCGTTACCCAAGATACCACCAGTTAGACTTGCATCGGTTCCGGTTACTTCGATGCTACCCTTGAAGGATACATCCTTGATAGTTGTATTGGTTGCTGAATGAACTAAACCAGATACGTTTTGTGGTCCTTTAAGTGATGCTTCTACTGCTACGTTCGTGATTGTTGCATTGTTGGCATTAATCGCAATGGTAGCAAGTGGGTTCTTAGACGTTGTATTTAGACTTGAATTCTTGATGTCCAAGTTTTGAACTTTACCACTAAGGTTAAAGAACAATGGGGCTTTCAAGTTGCTGATTGAGAAGGCATAGCCGTCATTTACTCCATCCAAAGTACCGCTAAATCCAGTCACATAAGATGGAATATCTCCAACAGGGACTTCACTTGCGTCCAAATGTGCACCTAGTTTGAAAGTACCAGATGGGTTGGCCTTCATGGCTTCAAGCAGAGCCTTGAAGGAGGTGTAGGTATTGGCATCTGTCGCCATTTTAGGAATGTAGAATTCACGGTTGGCAACGTATTGGGTATCCTTGTCCTGTACCAATTCATCAAAGGATGAAACTAGTTTGAAGACTGTTTTGCCATCTAACGTAGTTTCTTCAATGCTAGAAACTGGAAGATAGACTTCTTTGAAGCGATCTGAAGTAACTTTAATGAATAATTCATCAGTAGATGTTGGTAGCTCTTCCAAGAATTCTTGACCGATGTAGCTACCATTCTTACGACGGTAAACAGTCACTGCATCTATATCTTTGACTTCAATCTTTTTATAGACTAAATCAAATTTGCGTATGCTTTCAAGAATAGCTTCTTGTTCCGAGCTTTGTTCCTGGTCTGCCATTGTGTAGAAAATCTTAGTCTTAACAGTGTAATCTGTGTAGAAATCAAGATTTTCAAGTGTCAACTGGCCATTTGGATCCGTAATTGCCTGTTCCTGTACCAAGACACCTGTATTATCATAGAGGAGAGCAACAGCTCGTTGGAAGTTAGCGGTTTCGTCTGTCAACTTGTAGCTAATTGTCGCTGACTTGGCATCATCATTTTCCACCAAGTCTGTGATAATCACTTGTGGTACTTTTTCAACCTTTGTACCACGCGCAATGACTTGCTTAACAGGTTGTTTGGTAATCTCTTCTGTTACAGTAGGTTTTTCCTGACGAACGCCCTTGATAGTCTGGTAAGTTGTTGTAACTGTCTTAGAGCCATTTACACCCGTCGTTACAACTTTGGTCTTACCTTCTAACAGTGTAGGGTCGTCAACATACTCTGTTTCAAAGGTAATTTCAACTTGATTAGTTTCGGTTTCCGTACCCTCTATTGGTTTTGTTCCTTTGAGAACCTCTTTCGTTGTTGGTTCTTTAAGGACTTTCTCAGTCACTGTTGGTTTTGGTTGACGGACTCCGTTGATTGTCTGATAAGTAGTGGTAACTTCCTTATCTCCATTTTTCCCCTCAACTACTACTTGCTCCTCATCTGTATAAAAATCCGCTGTTTCTGTTGTCTTGGTTTCAAATGGAATTTCTACCGTCTCTGTAACAGTCTCTGTGCGTTCAACTGGAGTTGGGGTAGCCGTTTTCGTACCACGTGCAACTACTTGAGTCACAGGCTGAGTGGTCACCGTTTCAGTCACTGTTGGATTTTCTTGACGAACACCATTTACAAGAGTGTAGGTTGTTGTAACAGTAGCAAGTCCATTTTGGCCAGCCGTAATAATTTTTTCTTCACCAACTGGAAGGGTCGCATCGTCTTGGTAGCTGATTTCAAATGGAATGACTTTTGTAGCTGATTCCGTCTGAGTTGTGACTGTATCAGCTTTCTTTGTACCAATGCGAACAATTTCAGTTACTGGTGAGCTTGTCACCGAGCTTGAAACCTGCTCAGACTTGATCAAGACACCGTCAGCATAGTAATTCTTGGTAATTGTCGTCTGAACCCCCGCTTGCCCAACTTGATCCACATTTCGAGTTCCCTCAGCCAGAGTAGCATCATAGATAATTTGGCTTTCAAAAGGAATGGACTCGGTGTTGGTCGTCGTATCTTCTGTCAAGGCAACTTCTGGTAGTTCATGCGTCGGAGCTGTATCTGGAAGAGCAGTAATTGGTTTTGTACCAATTTTTACGATTTGATTAACAGGAGCTTGGCTAACCGCTTCGGACACAGCCTCAGACTTCAACAAGACATCACCGATAAATGTTTGCTTGGTTTCAATTGTCTTTTGACCTGCTTGTCCAGACTGCACAGTCAATCTAGTCCCATCTGGAAGAGTATCATCATAGACTTCCTCAGTTTCAAAGGCAATCGATTCTGTATGCGAAACAACTTTCTCTGTAACCTCCAAGGCTGGAATTTCGTTCGTTGGTGCTGTATCTGGAAGAGCAGTTATGATAGACTCTTCAGCCTTCTGTGTCCCAATTTCAATAATTTTTGGAGTAGCAGTTTTGGTAATTTCGGATGAAACTTCCTCTTCCTTCAGAACCTGACCGTCTACAAGTGTTTGCTTGATGGTAATGGTCCGCTCGCCATTTTGACCTTCTTGAACAATTTTTTCTGTCCCCTCGACCAAGGCTGGATTTTCAACCGTTTGAGTCTCAAAGGCGATGAGTTCCATTTTGGTGATAGTCTTCTCAGTAATATCAGCTGCTGGTAGCTCATGACTTGGAGCAGTATTTGGAACTTCGGTTACGATTTCTTGGTTCCCATTATCTGCTGGTTTCTCCTCCTCTGCTGGAAGCTCTTCTACCGCCTTGCTATCTTTAAAATAGCCCACATAAACATAGCCTTCAATCTCAGCTGGCGCTGGCAAAGCCTGACCTGCAGAACGTTCCACCGCATGGTTGAATTGAGCCAGAATATGGCTAGTTAATGCTGAACCTGTCGGTGCCAAGAAACTTGCACCCGTTGCGGCAAGAATGATTACTCCCGCAAATTCTTTCTTCCCTTTTTTGCCTAATTTTACAGCAATAATCAGGAGAGATAGACCTGCAACAACCATCGCACTATTTTCCAAGACACCTGTTTCAGGTAAGATTTTTGAATCAGAACCTGTAGACACTACAGGACGATAAACCAAATAGTAGGTAGAATCCGTTTCTTGTGCCAAACCTGGCAAGTCGCGAATAATCAATTCTTTTTCCGCATCAGTCAACTCTTCTTCGGTCACATAGGTGTAATTGATAGACTGCGCACTGACTGAAGGGGCAGTAGCAATAGAAGTCACAAAAAATAGACTTGCTAGGGTTGCAGAAACAAGTCCAATTGATAATTTACGGAAAGCAAATCGTTCTCGCTTTTCATTAAAAATGTTTTTCATATTTTCTCCAATAATCGCTAATTATACATACAATTATACCGTATCATAATGGTTCGTACAATTTTTTTGTTTATTTCTTTTTCATCTTAAGGACGGCAAATTTCAATTCCGAGTTAGCCACCTATAAGAAATTCTCTCGGTGACTTGTAGCCCAAACATTTTTTGGGATAGTTATTGATCCAATTTTCGATAAAAGCGACTTCTTTCGGGGTCGTTTTTGTGGTTCCTTTCGGCAACCACCGTCGGATAGGCCTACGACTACCTTTTTGGACTTTGGTGTTCTTTGCCACCTTATCCGCTATATACGCCTTTGTATCACGTTTCTGTTCGTAGTGCCACGATGTCGCTATCCCTTCCTCTGATGGTCTTGGTTTCTAGCGTCAGACTTAAAACGGTCTCTCCTCAGACCGTTTTAATCCACTACCTCACGATAGTCAGGCTTGGGAGTCGCTAGCGGGTTCACCGGTAGCGACTCCCCACAGAGGACTTCCACCTCAGATGTACGACGTGCCCGTCGTACAAAGAAAAGTTGAAGACACTCCATCTTCAACTTTTTTCCTTTATCTCGGGCTAATCCCCAGTGTAATGCGTCCCAAACGGCTGATACGGGTCATTTTCCAGGCCGGCGACCATACGATTTCCACCTGGGCATCTTCGATTCCGTCAATGGTTTTTAGAGCCGCAATCAATTCATCCGGCATGGTATCTGCACAGGAGCAACCTGCATCCGTGAAGGTCATGATGACCTTGCATAGACCAGCCTCATCCACAGTGATTTCATAGACCAAACCAAGATTGTAGATATCCAATTCAATTTCTGGATCATAAATGGTTTCCAAAACAGCAATTAGCTGCTCAGACAGCACCTCGGCTCTCTCGTTGAGTTTAATATCCTCTCTCACAAGTCTTCCCCCATTGTTTAGATAATATAATTGTTATTCTACCACAATTTGAAGAAATCTACACCTCTTGGCTAGTTTACAAGGTCCGAATGGTGCCAGATGCACCCTTACCAATTGAAAAGACATACTTATGTCCCTGGGTTAAACTATGGTAAAAGCCTTTCCCCTCATACAATTGAAAGACCTGCATGTCATTGCTATCCTCATCCTTGTAAATATGCTGGTAATAAGGATTGTCCGCAAAAATGGTCTTCAAATAATCATTTTCCACCGGACGAACCAAGCCTTCAATCCGCACGACCTGAAGCAGATAACCATCTTCTGACATGGCTGTCAAAGCGATACGCGGATTCCCCATTAATTGCTTATAAAAATGAGTTTCGGGACTGGTCATGAAGAAAATCCCATCCTCAGTGGCCGCTGTGATATGAATGTGACGGGCATGCGGATTTCCATCTTGATCCAAGCTCGCAAAAACCCCCAACTTCATCTCTTCCAACAATTGCATGACTTCTTTTAGTTCCATGATGACACCTCTTGAAAACGGATTCTATACCTTGATTATAGCAAAAAAACAGATTTATTGTTAAGCCTAACTTAGTGATCCTATCGAGATTTTTAGAGCTTTCAACCACTTAAAAAGGGAGTGAGCTCAACTCGACAAAGCTAAGAATAGTTCGTCAACAAGTCTTTATTTCTTGTTATTGATTTAAAACGGTCTATCCCCAGACCGTTTTAGCCCACCCCGCACAGCTCCAACAGTCGGAGTAGTGACTGTTGGAGGCTGGAGATAAGGCGAACATTGTTCGCATCAGAAAGGTTTATGAAACCTTTGGAGGTTGGAAATTGAACGAACGGAGTTCGTATCATTCGTTAGGATAGGTTTGGAGCATTAAACGCGAAGTGCTGAGGATTGTTTCACAATCCCAATTTCCCACCTTTCACAGTTCCCCAAACTGTGAAAGCCAATCACCCCTGCGCTAAGATGTTAACACGAACTAAAGAAAGCGAGCCTAGGATTGAACCCAGGCTCTTAGTAATTCACGATTATTTCACTTCTACTTTTTCTGTCCAAGGACGGGCTGTTGTAGCTAGAACTCCATTGAGTTCTTCCACGTTACGACGACCTTGGTCTGCCAACCATGCCTTAGCAGCCTCTTCACCTTCTTTGGCAAAGATTGCCACAGCATCTTTCCAAGTTGCACGTCCGCAGAGAACACCGTTGAAGTCTGAACCTGCCTCTTTGGCAAAAACAAGCGTTTCTTGGAAGAGTTTTGCAGATACACCCGCACTGAGGTAGATATATGGCAAATGCGTGCTTTCAGACTGCTCTTTGAAGTAGGCTTTTGCTTCTTCTGCAGTGTAGACTGGCTCTTCTGTTGTGTAGCCTTCCACAAAGTTCATGTTGACAGGTACTTCCACCTTGAGAACGTCAGCGTTATAGCGCGCCTTGCTGAATTCACGCATAGCGCCATTGACCTTGTGTGGTTTGAGGGCAGCATATTCGCGAGAAGTCACGTCCATATCGCTGGCATCGTAAGTCAAGATTTCCACGAAGTAAGGAATATCTTCTGCCAAACACTCGCTACCGATGCGTTCAACCCAAGCATGTTTGATGTCGTTGATTTCTGGCTTGTCATCCACATCATAGTAGAGCAAGATTTTCACGGCATCTGCGCCCAATTCCTTGATCCGTTTTGCTGACCAGTTTGGCAATAAATCTGGCAAACGACCCGGAGTTGAGGCATCATAACCTGTTTTTTCATAGGCAGCGATAAAGCCACAGTCCGCATGGCGCAATTCTGACGCAGGTACACCATATTCTGCATCCAAAAGGATAGAGCTGGCATAAGGTGTCAGGTCACTTGAAATCACTTTTTTGAAATCAATCAAAATATCGTCGCCGAATTCACCACCACCAGCAGCTGCCGCCAAAAGGCGTTTCAAAGCACCGCGTTGGTCAATAGCAAGAGCCGCAATGACTTGATCACTGTTTGACAAACGTGTCATGTGATCAAACTTAGCTTGCGAAAGTTGTAGTTTTGTCATTAGAATCCTCCTTAGGAAAATGAGATAAACAAAGTTAAGTAGGCTAGCCTAGTGCCTAACAAGTTAATAACAAAGCAATAAAAGATAAACGAAATGACGAAATTTAGCCGAAGCGCTTCACACCGTCCAGATAGGTCGCTTTGAGCTGACCTTGATCATCCACGACAATGAAATCTGCTGCGCGACCTGGAGCGATTTGACCGCAGACATGGTCAATGTTAACAGACCGTGCTGGTGCAAGAGAGGCCATTCTCAAGGCATCAGGCAGGCTGACCAAGTCCCACTCGACCACATTTTGCACCGCTTGGATAAGCTCCAAGATAGAACCAGCCAAGCTACCGCTGTCTTTGAGGCGAGCTGTGCCGTCTTTGACCACGACTTCAAATTCACCCAGACGAGACTCGCCCTCGCCCATACCACCAGCCCGCATACAGTCCGTAATCAAGACCGTTTCCTGCGCTCCTCTGGCTTTGACAACAATTTCAGCTGCTGCAGGGTGGACATGATGGCCGTCACAGATCATTTCTGCGTAGACATCTTTGAGACTAAGCGCAGCGCCCACCATACCCGGTTCACGATGGTGAAGACCGCTCATACCGTTGTAGACATGGACAAAGATATTGGCACCTGAATCAACCGCTGCCTGCGCTTGTGCAAAAGTCGCATCCGAATGCGCTAGCGCTGTATGGATTTGCTTGCTATTGGCAAATTCGATAAATTCCTTAACGCCCTCGCGCTCTGGAGCAATGGCAATCTTATTGACCAAGCCATTGGAAAGGCTGTGCCACTTGTCCAATTTCTCTATCGAAGGGTCACTCATGTATTTTGGATTTTGGGCACCCTTGTATTTTTCAGTGAAAAATGGTCCTTCGAGGAAGATTCCTTGAATTTTCGCACCGGTCTCCTCACCAGCATGTTTCCCAATGGTTTCACATACTGCATCCAGATTTTCTGTGGAATCTGTCAGGGTTGTTGGAAGCCAAGAGGTCACACCGCAAGCTAACAGACCTTCTGAAATAGTCTTAATCCCCTCAAAGTCATTGTCCATGACATCGTGAGAAGCGTAGCCGTGAATATGCGTATCGACCAATCCCGGTGCAAGGTGATAAGCTGAATGGTCAATGATTTGACCGCCCGTCGGCTCTTCTGTCAAGATTTGACCGAACTGACCGTTTTCTGTAATTTCTAAGTAAGCGTTTTCTATCTCTTGTTCAGCAAGAATAATTGATTTTGCTTTAATATAGGTTGGCATGCTATTCCTCCTATTAAACTGGTTATATCCACTTGTTATTATATTGTATAATGCTTCACTTGTCAAGTAGAAACCGAAAAATCGGTCATTCTTTCCCAAATTTTACAACAAGCAAAAAGAGCTGAGAATATTCCCAGCCCATCTAACTATTCTATATATTGTCGATAAATGCGTGAAGACAGCAGACAAACCACCTCATAATTGATAGTCCCCACATAATCTGCCCAGTCTTGGACGGTGATTTCTCGGTCCCCATCCTGACCAATCAAGGTTACCTTGGTCCCCAGGGGATAAGGTTTTGGTAGACGAATGGTAATCTGATCCATGGAGACACGACCAACAATCGGACAAGGCTCCCCATCAACAAGAACTGAGAATCCCTGCATAGCCCGCAACAGGCCATCTGCATAGCCAATTGGCACCGTCCCGATATACTCGTCCCCCTGGCTCTCGTAGGTCATACCATAACCTATCTTTTGGCCCGCGTCCAAGAGCTTCGTCTGTACCAATTGGGACTCCAAGCTCAGGGCCGGCAGAAGAGCATAGGGCAGTTCTAACTCCCGACCGCTTGGGTTGAGGCCATAGAGAGCATCCCCCAGGCGAATCATATTGAAAACAGCATCTGGATGCCAGATACTGGCCGCAGAATTACTAGCATGAATCAAATCCGGCAGGCTTGTCAATTGGTCCAGAATGCTCCGGAAATTTTGCAACTGTTCCTGATAATAGCAATCGTCCGCCTGGTCTGCAGCCGCAAAATGAGTAAAGATACCCTCAAAATCTACATCAGCAGCTGCCAATTCTTCAATCAGTTCAGTGATTTCCTCAACATTCCGAAAACCCAGACGCCCCATACCTGTATCCACCTTGATATGGACAGACAGGCCGTCCAGTTCCAATCCTGCCTCCTGCACCAAGTGCCACCAATCCAGACTAGACACTGTCAGACTAATATTTGTCTGGCGGGCCAGAGGAATGCAGTCGATTGGGACCACACCAAGAATCAAAATTGGATGTTCCAGACCGGCCTGGCGGAGCTCCAAGGCCTCGTCCATATTGGAAACACAGAAGCCATCTGCCTTGGATGACAATTCACGCGCCACTTCCACAGCCCCATGGCCATAGGCACCGGCCTTAACAACCGCAAACTTCTTCGTTCGAGCTGGCAGATTCTCTGTCAGCCTATCAAAGTTGTGACCAATATTGCCCACCTTCACCTTAGCTACTGTGGGCCGATGTATGCTAGCTTTCATCCTCTTCCTCCAAAATGACACTGGCCTGGACAAAATTCCCTGAATGACTGATACTCAGCCAAACTTTACAGGCTACAGGCGATTTTGTGACCACTGGACGCCCCTTCTCATCCGGCAAAATCTCCAAATCCTGAAAACCGATTTTTCCAATCCCCGTTCCCATGGCCTTGACAAAGGCTTCTTTTGCCGCCCAACGACCAGCCAAAAATTCAACTTGTCTGCGCCCAGACAGGCTCGAAAACCATTCTCTCTCTGATTCAGTCAGCACCTTTTCTACAAAACGGGGCTTGCCCTCCATTGCCGCTGCAATCGCTGCGATTTCCTGTAAATCTATACCGTGACCAATAATCATTTTCACCTAAAAAATAGAGCGGGGAGGCTACTCATTCCTGCCCCACCACGCTCCTGTTCTGTTTATTCTTTATCTATTCGAAAAGCTGTTACTGTCTTCCGTGACAGTTTTTAAATTTCTTCCCTGAAGCACATGGACATGGTGCATTGCGATCGACACCCTCAAAGGCCTCTTTCGGAACTGCACGAGTCGGTGGGATGATATTCTTAACTGCTGTTGTATGCGCCTCATGGGCTGCACGTTCACGTTCAATATTGTCGTGAATCTGAGCCTTCATCATCAAACGCGTCACATCAAACTCAATCGAACCAATCATGTCATTGAACATGGTAAAGGCTTCTGACTGGTACTCGACAATCGGATTGTTCTGAGCATAACCACGCAGACTAACTGCATTTCGCAATTGATCCAGAGCATCGATATGATCTGTCCATTTATTATCCACTACACGCAAAATCAAGACTTTTTGGAACTCGCGAATACGGTCCTCATCTTTTAATTTGGCAATCTGTGAATCATAAACCGCAATGGCTCTGTCGTACAATTCATCTGCAATTTCCCCATAGCTGAGGTCTTCCAAATCAGATAGGCGCAAACTCTCCTCGTCAACCAAATTGGCATGAGCAAATTTGAGAATTGAATCCAAGGCCTCTTCACGACTGAAGCTCTTATGGGCGTCAATCAGGCGCTCAATTGTCCGCTGAATCATAGAGCGAATTTCCGGACCCAAATCGCGTTCAGCAGTAATCACATCATGGCGTTGGCTGTAGATAATCTCGCGCTGTTCACGCATAACATCATCATACTGAAGGACCTGTTTACGAGAATCGTAGTTGTTTCCTTCGACACGCTTCTGCGCCGCCTCAACCTGACGGGTCAACATGCCAGACTTGATGACAGACTCTTCTTCAGACAAGTTCATCCGCTCCATGAAGGCCTTGATTCGCTCTGAGCCAAAGCGTTTCATCAAATCATCTTCCAAGGATAGGTAGAATTGTGATTCACCTGGATCCCCTTGACGACCGGAACGTCCGCGGAGCTGATTATCGATACGGCGGCTCTCATGGCGCTCCGTACCGATAACGCAAAGACCGCCAAGTTCACGCACACCAGGACCCAACTTGATATCCGTACCACGACCGGCCATGTTGGTGGCAATAGTAACAGCACCACGCTGACCAGCGTTCATGATAATTTGAGCTTCACGGTAGTGGTTCTTAGCATTAAGAACCTCGTGCGGAACCCCTGCAGCCACCAATTTTTGAGAAATCAAGTCAGAGGTCTCAACCGCAACAGTACCGACAAGAACTGGTTGACCTTTTTGGTAACGTTCTTTGACATCACGCACTACAGCATTAAACTTGTATTCCAAGTTTGGATAGAGTAAGTCTTCATGGTCGATACGTTGAATTGGACGGTTGGTTGGAATAGGAATGATGCGGATATTGTAAATTTCTCGGAATTCTTCCTCTTCTGTCTTACCAGTACCCGTCATACCAGACAATTTCTTATACATACGGAAGAGGTTCTGATAGGTGATAGAGGCAGACGTCTTGGATTCATTCTGGACAGGTACACCTTCTTTGGCTTCAATAGCCTGGTGCAGACCGTCAGAATAGCGACGTCCTTCCATGGTACGACCTGTAAATGGATCGATGATCATGACTTCCTGCTCTTCATTGACCAGATAGTCAACATCGTAGGTCATGATATAGTTGGCACGGAGGGCATTGTCCAAGAAGTGGGTAATAGCCACGTTCTCAATATCATAGAGGTTGTCCAGCTTGAAGAATTTCTCAGCCTTGTCAATCCCTGAATCCGCCAAACCAATGGTTTTAGACGGTACATCGATGATATAGTCGTCGCGATCCAAAGATTTGACCAACTTATCCGCCAAGAAATAGAGCTGGTTTGTTTCTGAGCCTTGAGGACCTGAAACGATCAAAGGTGTACGGGCCTCGTCGATCAGGATTGAGTCAACTTCATCGACCAAGGCATAGTTGAGCGGGCGCTGTACCATATCTTCTGCACGCACCACCATGTTATCACGAAGGTAGTCAAAACCAATCTCCGAGTTGGTGGAGTAAGTGATATCGCAGTTATAGGCTTCACGCTTTTCAAAAGGTGATTTGGCTGCCAAGTTGATCCCAACCGACAGACCCAACCATGAATAAAGTTCACCCATCTCAGTCGCATCACGAGTAGAAAGGTACTCATTGACCGTTACTACATGTACCCCTTCACCTGTCAGGGCGTTGAGGTAAACCGGCATGGTCGCCGTCAAGGTCTTCCCTTCACCAGTACGCATCTCTGGAACGTCACCATTGTGGAGAACGATACCACCCATGACCTGAACCTTATAAGGATAGAGACCCAGGACACGACGCGCACCCTCACGAACAACGGCAAAGGCTTCATATAGGAGTTCATCCAAGGTTTCACCTTTGGCAAGGCGGTCCCTAAACTCCTGCGTCTTGGCCTGCAACTGCTCATCCGTCAAGGCTTCCATGGCATCTGCATAAGAGAAAACCTTGTCCGCCATTTTTTCTAATTTTCTTTGCTCACCCTTATCATTTTCAATAATGGAGCGGAGCATATTTCTAACCATTCTGTACTTCCTACTTAACTTGATTTTGCTTGTCTGACCTGTCACAAGGATACCCTTCCGTCTTTGGGTAAGCTACATCCATCAATAGCTGACAACCATTTGACAAGAACCTAAAAATTCCAGGCCAGATGACATAGTTCAATAATATATTCTAGCACAAGATTTGGTTTTTTTCAAGGTTGGAACAACTCTCAAACACGCTTTTCACAAAGAAAACAGCCCCTTAGCAGGACTGCCTTCCAGATTCTATGGATGACTAACTATCATTTCCAATTGCCCTGAAAATTCCCATTCCAGCACATTGCTTGGCAAAATAAAGTGGCTTCCTTTTTCAATCTCGTAGACTTGACCATCAACCTGCAATTGGCCTACACCATCAAGGACGCTGACTAGATAGTAGGGAGCTTGTTTTTTGAAAATGACCGCACCCTCGATTTCCCACTTGTAAACCGTGAAAAATTCATTGCTGACATAAGTTGTGGCCCTCAGCGCCCCAGCTTCAACAGTATCGGGGTGGCTGTTTGCTGGCTCACCAATGGTCAGGACATCAATAGACTGCTGGATATGGAGATCACGGAGGTTGCCAACATCATCCTTGCGGTCAAAATCATAGACCCGATAGGTCGTGTCGCTGGACTGCTGGGTTTCCAAAATCATAATTCCCTTGCCGATAGCGTGCATGGTTCCGCTTGGCACATAGAAAAAGTCACCTGCCTTGACCGGCACATGGGTCAACAATTTTTCCCACTCCTTGTCCTCAATCATCTGGGCCAATTCTTGACGGCTCTTGGCCTCGTGACCGTAGATAATCTCAGCTCCCTCATCCGCCGCAATCACATACCAGCACTCAGTCTTTCCCAATTCGCCCTCATGCTCTAAGGCATAGCTATCGTCCGGATGAACCTGAACAGACAACCAATCATTGGCATCCAGAATTTTGGTCAAAAGCGGAAAAACTGGACTGTCGCTGTCGCCAAATAAATCACGACGCTCAGCATATAACTTGTCCAAGGGAGTACCCTTGTAATCGCCATTGGCTACGACGGAAACGCCGTTGGGATGAGCCGAAATGGCCCAAAATTCACCGGTCGTCTGGCTGAGAATTTCATAACCGAATTCGGTCTCTAAACGATTCCCACCCCAGATTTTTTCCTGCATGACGGAGTTTAAAAATAATGGTTGTGCCATAATAGTCTCCTTCTCAATTCTTCTAGCCCTATCTTATCAAATTTCTCAATAAACGCCAATGAAGAGCCACAGAAAAGCCTGGCAGAGCCAAGCTTCTCTCTTATGTCAGACTTATTTTTCAGCTACTTTTTTGGCTAAAGCAAAGTTTCCGAGTGTCGCAGAACCATTTTCCGCAACAGCAGGTGTCACGATATAGTCCTTGACATCTGGCGTTGGCAGATAGTCATTCATGAGGCCTGTAAATTTCTCACGGACACGGTTAAGCATGTGCTCCTGCGCCATCACACCACCACCGAAAACGATGACTTGCGGACGATACAAAAGTGTTGCCTGCACTGCGGCCTGAGCAATATAGTAAGCCTGTACATCCCAGACATCAGAGTTGAGCTCAATCAACTCACCGCGGATGCCTGTACGACCTTCCAAGGAAGGACCAGCTGCCAGACCTTCCAAACAGCCATTGTGGAAAGGACAAACGCCGTTGAATTCATTTTTTACATCGTAAGGGTGGAGTGCAACGTAAGTATGGCCTGCTTCGGTATGGCCGAGACCACCGATAAACTCACCATTTTGAATAGCCCCAGCACCGATACCTGTACCAATCGTATAATAAATCAGGCTCTTCACACCCTTGCGCACCAAGGTCTCACCAAAAGCAGAAGAGTTTACATCTGTCGTAAAGTAGAAAGGAATGTTAAATTCTTTTGCAATCAAGCCCAGCAAGTCAATATTTGACCAATGAGGTTTTGGCGTTGAAGTGATATAGCCATAGGTTTGTGAGTTTTGATCAATATCAATCGGACCAAACGAACCAATAGCAATCCCAGCCAAACGATCTTCGTAGCGTTTGAAAAATTCTACCGTACGCTCAATGGTTTCATAGGGCGTTGTTGTCGGAAATTGCGTTTTTTCAATTACTTGGAAATTCTCATCACCAACCGCACAAACAAACTTTGTACCACCAGCTTCCAAGCTTCCGTATAATTTTGTCATGAATTTTCTCCCTTTTTGTTTTTTTCATTATACCATAGATAGAAATAGAAGAAAAAGGCTTACCGCCTTTTTCTGTGCTTATTTTACGGATTATTTAACAACTTTCAAGAAGTCCGCACCATGAGCGATTGTACCCTCAGCAAGTGGAGCTACTTCTGTAAAGTCTGCAGTGTTTGTCACGATGATCATGGTTGTATCATCAAGACCTGCTTCAGCAATTTTCGCTGCGTCAAATTTAGCAAGTGGTGTACCAGCTTTTACCTTGTCACCAGCAGCAACCAATTTCTCAAAACCGTTACCGTTCATAGAAACTGTATCGATACCGATGTGAATCAAGATTTCAGCACCAGTCGCTGTTTTCAAACCGTAGGCATGGCCTGTTTCAAAAGCGATGGTTACTTCTGCATCCGCTGGAGCATAGACAACACCTTCAGTTGGCTTAACTGCCAAACCTTTACCCATAGCACCTGATGAGAATACTGGGTCGTTCACATTTTCAAGAGCTACAACGTCACCTGAAAGTGGAGATACAAGAGTTTCTTGTGCAGTAGAGATTTCTGCAGTTTCTTCAACTTTTTCTGAAGTTTCAACTACAGACGCTGTCACTGCTGCCGCAGCAGCTGTTGCTGCTTCATCAGCGAAAACTGCTGATGCTTTTGTCTTACCATAAACGTAAGTAAAGGCAAAGGCTGCAGCAAAAGCAATCAACTCAGCAACTACATACATTGGGATAGAAGATGCTTTGATTGAGAGGAAGCCAATAAAACCTGCTGCCCCAAGAGATACAGCGATAACATGAGTCAAACCTGCAAAGAGGGCACCGATAGCCGAACCTGCAAGAGCACAGAAGAATGGGAATCTGTACTTCAAGTTAACCCCGAAGAGGGCAGGTTCTGTAATTCCAAGGAAGGCAGAAACTGCTGCTGAACCGGACAAACCTTTTGTTTTTGCATTTTTTGTCAAGAAATAAATAGCAAGAGTTGCAGCACCTTGTGCAACGTTAGCCATTGAAGCAACTACAAAGATGTAGTCTCCGTATCCTGTACCATTATTGTTGTAAGCAGACAAAAGTTGTGTCTCGATGGCTGGGAATGATTGGTGAAGACCAGTCATTACGATCAATGAGTAAGTACCACCAAAGATACTCATACCCAACGCACCAGTTGTATCGTACAACCAAACAATTGCGTTAGTAATCGCATCAGATACAGTCAACATCACAGGACCGATGAATGTAAATGTCAAGAAACCTGTAATCATTACTGACAATAATGGTGTGAATGTAAAGTCAACTGCTGATGGCAACTTCTTGTGGAAGAATTTTTCAAGCGTCGCAAGAAGCCAAACTGCTGCAAGAACTGGAATAACCTGATATGCATAGTTTGTTTGAGCTACTTGGAAACCAAAAATATCCCAAAAAGCTTCTTTACCACCCAAATCTGGAGTGGTCATGATCATACCAATAGCCGCACCGAGGAATTGGTTTGCACCAAAGCGTTTCGCAGCGGAGATACCTACAAGGACTGGCAAGAACATGAATGGAGCTGCTGACATCAATTGAATCATCGCAGAAATGCCTTGGATAGCAGGATACATTTCCTCAATTGATTTTGGACCAAATAAATCTGGGGAAGTCAAGAAGTTACGAAGCGCCATCAATAGACCACCAGCAACGAGAGCCGGAATGATTGGCACAAAGATATCTGACAAGAGCTTGATTAAGTCCATCAATGGATTGAACTTCTTATCTTGCGCTGCAATCTGTTTCAAATCATCTGTTGAAACTTCTTTTAAGCCTGTAGCCTTGATGAGCTCTGCATATACAAAGTTTACATCACCAGGTCCGATGATAACTTGATACTGACCATTCGTACTGAATGTCCCTTTGACATCTGCATTGTCATCGAGGGCTTTTTGGTTCACTTTGGATTCATCCTTCAGAACCAAACGAAGACGAGTAGCACAGTGTGCTGCCGCAACTAGATTATCTTTCCCAACCGCTTCGATCACTTCGGCAGAAACTTTTTTATAATCCATTTACAAAAATCTCCTTTTTGTATATTTTTATTATTGAAAGTGTTTTCACTCTTTCGATGTTTTTATTATATATGGTTTTTACGAATATGTCAAACGTTTTGCAGATTTTTTTAAAAAATTCCAAGAATCACAGTAAAAGCTTGATTTTTTTCAAGAAAACGTTTACTATATTAAATGAATAATTAGAAGATATGGAGTAGACAAATGGCTTTTACAACTGAAGAGCGCTACCGAGCTTATGCTGACTGGTCGCCAGAATACATTGAAAAAATTAAACAAAATACTGCAAGCTCACCTTGGAGAACTAACTTCCACATCGAAACACCTCACGGTTTGCTCAATGACCCTAATGGTTTTTCTTACTTTAATGGAAAATGGACCCTCTTCTACCAGTATTTCCCATTTGGTGCAGCTCACGGTCTCAAATCTTGGGTCCATACTGAGTCAACTGACCTGGTGCATTTTGAGCCGACTGGTACAGTTGTCTACCCTGACACGCCTCTGGACAGCCACGGTGCCTACTCTGGTTCTGCTATGGAATTCGGCGATAAACTCTTTTTATTCTATACAGGAAATGTCCGCGATGAAAATTGGCAACGCCACACCTATCAGATTGGCGCCCTCATGGACAAGGATGGCAAGATCGAGAAGATTGACAAGGTCTTGATTGAGCAGCCAGAGGACACGACAGACCATTTCCGTGACCCACAGATTTTCAACTACAAGGGACAATATTACGCCATCGTCGGTGGACAAAATCTGGATTTGAAGGGGATTGTTAAGCTCTACAAGGCTGAAAACAACGACTACCTCAATTGGACCTATGTGGCGGATTTGGATTTTGAAAATGACCTGACGGCCTACATGATGGAATGTCCAAACATTGCCTTCGTCGGTGACCAACCCGTCCTGCTCTACTGCCCACAGGGTCTGGACAAGTCTGTTCTGGACTACGGCAACATCTATCCAAATATGTACAAGATTGGCCAGGCATTTGACCCTGAAACAGGAAAAATTGTAGCACCGAGTGAGTTAATCAACCTTGACTACGGTTTTGAGTGCTATGCAACACAGGCATTTAACGCACCAGAAGGTCGCACCTTATCTGTCAGCTGGTTGGCCCTGCCAGATGTGGCATATCCTACGGATGCTTATGATTATCAAGGTTGCTTGTCCTTAGTCAAAGAATTGTCTATCAAGGACGGTAAACTTTACCAGTACCCTGTTGAAGCCATCACAAGCCTTCGTCAAGAAGCACAGCCATTTTCAGCGAAAAAAGAAACCAACAATGTCTACGAATTGGAGCTGGACTTTGCTGCCAATGGCAAGCATGAAATCGTCCTCTTTGCCAATGCAGACCAAAAAGGCTTGGTGCTGACAGTTGATACAGAAAAGGGACAGATTAGCTTGGACCGCGAACATTGTGGTCAGCCCTTTGCCCTTGAATATGGAACAAGCAGAACTTGTGACATTGAGTCTGGAGCTTTGACTGCCAATATTTTCATAGACAAGTCTGTCTTTGAAATTTTCATCAATAAAGGAGAAAAAGTATTTTCTGGTCGCGTCTTCCCTGATGCTGATCAAAATGGCATTGCCATTACCAGTGGCAACCCAACCGGAACTTACTACCATTTAGATTATGGTCGCAAAACTAACTGATGTTGCTGCCCTAGCCGGTGTCAGTCCCACAACCGTGTCCCGCGTCATCAATAAAAAAGGCTACTTGTCAGAAAAAACTGTCAAAAAAGTGCAGGATGCCATGCGGGAATTGGGCTACAAGCCCAACAATTTGGCGAGGAGCTTGCAGGGAAAATCGGCCAAGCTGGTCGGACTCATCTTCCCTACTATCAATAATATTTTCTATGCCGAGCTGATTGGACACCTGGAAAGCCAACTCTTCAACCGAGGTTATAAGACCATTATTTGCAACAGCCAGCATGAATCGGACAAGGAAAGAGAGTATCTAGAGATGTTAGCGGCCAATCAGGTTGACGGCATCATCTCGGGCAGTCACAACCTGGGTATCAAGGACTATGACCGGGTTTCCGCCCCAATTATTGCCTTTGACCGCAATCTCTCTCCTACTATTCCCGTTGTCTCTTCTGATAACCACGGAGGAGGAGTCTTGGCGGCCCAAACCCTGAAAAAGGCAGGCTGCAAACGACCTATCATGATTTCGGGGAATGATAATTCCGACTCCCCTACTGGTCTGCGTCGGTCTGGTTTCCTCTCCGTCTTACCAGATGAAACCGTCTATCACGTTGCCAGCGACTTTACACCCATTCGCAAGGAAATGGAAATCAAGTCCATTCTGGAAAAGCACGCCCCCGACGGCATCTTTGTGTCAGACGATTTGACAGCTATGCTGGTCTGGAACGTTGCCCAATCGCTCAATTTGACTATTCCGCAAGACCTCAAATTGATTGGCTACGATGGGACTTATTTCATTGAAAATTATTACCCACAGCTGACAACCATTAAGCAGCCATTGACTGACATCGCCAAATTGATGGTGGATTTGTTGATTGATAAAATCGAGGGCAAGGAACTGGATAAACGGAACTACGTTTTGCCAGTCAGCCTATCCGCCGGAGCTAGTATATAAGACAAGTATTGTGTAATGCTTGTCTTTTTTGTCAAATTCTACTTCTCCTGTATCATCCAACAAACAGCCAAACTAGTCAACTCTGAACATTTCATGGCATCCTTCCGAAACTGAGCGTTTATTAAGTCAGGTGGGCTGAATTCTTTCTGAGAGTAATCTCCCTTTTCCAACTCAAAAAGAAACGAAAAAAAGAAACCTGATTAGGCTTCTTCTTGGATAAATTGGCTTAATACGCCGTTTACGAATTTAGCGGATGACTCGTCTGAAAATTCCTTGGCTAGCTCGATGGCCTCATTGACTGCGACGCGGTCTGGTGTTTCTTGGAAATATTGAATTTCAAATAAGCCCAAACGCATGATATTTTTATCAATCAAGGTCAAACGGTCCAGGGTCCAGCCAGACTTGAGCTTGCTAGACAATTCCTTGTCCAATTCTTCTCGATAGGCTGCCACACCATTGACCAAGTTGAGGAGAAAGAGAGGAATTTCCACACCTTCTGTCTCTTCCTCACGGTCATAGAGGTAAGAAAATTGAGCAGCCTGGACAGGCTCTTGGCCAAATTCTAGGGATACAATCGCCTGCAAAGCGCACTTCCGCAGGGCATGTCTATTATTCTTCATCGAGGAAATCCTCTCCGAACAAGTCTTTCAGGGCTGGTTTTGGTGTCTTATCTGGAACGATGCCGTTGACGTGGATATTAACCGCAGCCAACTCCACCTCTGCATAGTTAAAGACAGCAGTCTTGACAGCTCGCTGGATATCCATTGATACAGCAGGGACATTGACGCCATACTCCAGGTAAACGTAAATATCAGCCGTCACTTGCCCTTCCTCATCTGTATGAAGGTAGACACCCTTGTTGAGAGATGATTTTGACAGGCTATCTGCAACCCGCTTATTTTGAAGAGAATGGACCCCCTCAACTTTTGCTGCTGCAATGCCTGTAATTACTTCAAGAACGCGTGGTGCAATAACGATTTCGCCTTGGTATTCTGTTGTCATAGGCTCTCCTTTTCTAAGAGGGGCAATTAAGCGCGTGATACGTAAGTTCCCTCTGCTGTGTTGATAACGAGTTTTTGACCTGCTTCGATGAAGTCTGGCACGTTTACAACCAAACCGGTTTCCATGGTTGCTGGCTTACCTGAACCTGTTACAGTCGCTCCTTTGATAGATGGCTGGGTTTCTGCAACCACCAACTCAACAGTAGTTGGAACAGTAACACCAATCACTTCCGTTCCGTAGAATTGGATTTTCACGTCAGAATTTTCCAAGATGTAAAGTAATTCTTCTTGAATTGTTGCTACTGGAATTTCATACTGGTCGTAAGTCTCAGTATTCATGAAATAGGCAGTGTCATCCATTTGGTAAAGGTATTGAGCTGGGACGGTTTCGATGATAGCTTGTTCAAATTTCTCATCTGGACGGTAGGTCGTGTCAAAAGTTGAACCTGTACGCACATCACGCAATTTCATACGCATGATGGTATTGCCCTTACCTGGCTTGTGGTGACTTGCATCCAAAACCTTAATCAACTTACCTTCTGCTTCGAAGGTCATACCTGCTCTAAGTTTACTTGCTTCAATCATTGTATTGAATACCTCTTCAAATTTTATTTATTCGGTTTATTTTACCACAAACTGACAGATTTCTCAAATGACAATCAATTCTTTGGGGGCCAAAGTCAACACCTTACAACCCGTGTCCGTAATTAGTAGGTCGTCTTCGATACGGACACCGTATTTGCCCTCGAGATAAATGCCCGGCTCATCAGTCAAGACCATACCCGCCTGAATGGTATCCGTAGCCGTTCGGCTAAAGTAGGGATACTCGTGGACATCCAAGCCCATACCGTGCCCGATACCGTGGGTAAAGTAAGGACCATAACCAGCCTGCTCGATGACACGACGTGGGACACCGTCAAACTCCTTGTATTCCATACCCGCCTTAGCCGTCGCAATCAAGGCTTGATTCGCCGCCAGAACGGTTTCATAAATCTCTCGCTCTTCATCACTAACCGAACCGACATAGACCGTCCGCGTCATATCGCTGACATAGTGGTCATACAAGCAGCCAAAGTCCAGCGTCAAAGCCTCACCAGCCTCAATTACCTTATTGGACGCACGTCCGTGGGGCATAGCAGAGCGGTAACCCGAAGCAGCAATGGTATCAAAGGACACCCCTTCTGCCCCCATTTCCCGCATACGAAAGTCCAAGAAATTGGCAATTTCAATCTCTGTTTTACCTGGTTTGATAAAGTCTAAAGCGTCAATAAATGCCTGGTCTGAAATCTGACAAGCTCGCTGAATGGTGGCAATCTCTGCCGCATCCTTAATCATCCGCAGATCCGCAATCAGATTGGTTGTTGGTCTAAGAGTCGTTCCAGCAAAGACAGCTTCCATGGATTTGAAATAGGCTACTGAAATCTCATCCTCAAAGGCCACTTCCTTGATGCCCATGTCCTTGACCAAACCAGCTGCCGTTCCCAACTCATCTCGATTGGAAATCACTTCAAAGTCTGTGACAACAGATTGGGCGTAGGTGATATAGCGGTCATCTGTAATCAAAACCTGGCGGCTAGGTGTAATCAGCACCACTCCTGCCGACCCCCAGAATCCTGTCAAATAATAAACATTTTTCAAATTGGTCACATAGAGAGCCTCTATCGACTGCTCTGCCATTTTTCCACGAAGTTTTTCAAGTCGTTTTTGCATAACCTACCTCCAAAGATATTGTAACTATTATAGCAGAAATGCACAGAATTACCAATAAACTTCCAGCAAACAAGAAAAAGCCGCTTGGCGACTTTTTACTTCAACTTAGTTTTCAAATACTGGCCTGTAAAGCTAGCTGGGTTAGCTGCTACTTCTTCTGGTGTTCCTGTCGCAACAACGGTACCACCTCCGACACCGCCTTCTGGTCCCATGTCGATAATGTGGTCAGCTGTCTTGATGACATCCAGATTGTGCTCGATGACCAGCACGGTATTGCCATCATCAACAAAGCGAGCCAAGACTTTGAGTAACTGGGCAATGTCCTCCGTATGCAGACCTGTCGTCGGCTCATCCAAGATATACAAGGATTTACCAGTTGACCGCTTGTGGAGTTCAGAAGCCAACTTCATCCGCTGGGCTTCCCCACCTGATAGGGTCGTTGCTGGCTGACCTAGAGTAACGTAGCCCAAACCTACATCTTGAATGGTGCGAAGTTTCCGTTCAATCTTCGGAATGTGTTTGAAGAACTCGACCGCATCATTGACGGTCATATCAAGGACTTGGGCGATATTTTTCTCCTTGTAATGTACTTCCAAGGTTTCAGAATTGTAACGGTGTCCATGACAGACTTCGCAAGGAACAAAAACATCTGGCAGGAAGTGCATTTCAATCTTGATAATCCCGTCACCAGAACAAGCCTCACAACGACCACCTTTGACGTTAAAGGAGAAGCGTCCTTTCTTGTAGCCACGGATTTTAGCTTCATTGGTCTGGGCAAAGAGGTCCCGAATATCGTCAAAAACACCTGTATAGGTGGCTGGGTTGGAACGCGGTGTCCGTCCAATCGGGCTTTGGTCAATATCAATCAAGCGATCCAAGTGTTCAATTCCTGAAATGGACTTGAACTTACCTGGCTTGTCCGAATTGCGATTGAGTTTCTGAGCAATAGCTTTTTTCAAAATGGAATTGACCAGGGTTGATTTGCCTGAGCCAGACACCCCTGTCACCGCTACAAATTTTCCAAGCGGGAAACGAACAGTCACATCTTGCAGGTTGTTTTCCTTGGCACCTGTTACCTCCAGGAATCGACCATTACCAACACGACGTTCCAAAGGAACTGGAATTTCACGTTTGCCAGACAGGTACTGGCCTGTAATGGATTTCTTATTTTTAGCTACTTGGGCAGGCGTTCCAGAAGCCACGATTTCTCCACCGAAGACACCCGCACCTGGACCGATGTCAATCAGCCAGTCTGCCTCACGCATAGTGTCCTCATCGTGTTCTACCACAATCAGGGTATTTCCCAAATCACGCATTTTCTTAAGACTGGCAATAAGGCGGTCATTATCCCGTTGGTGCAGACCGATCGACGGCTCATCCAGAATATAGAGGACACCTGACAGGTTGGACCCAATCTGGGTCGCCAAACGAATCCGCTGGCTCTCACCACCCGAAAGCGTACCTGCTGCTCGTGAAAGCGTTAGGTAATTTAGACCAACGTTGTTAAGGAAGGAAAGGCGATCCTTGATTTCCTTGACAATGGGCGTCGCAATCGTCGCTTCATTTTCAGACAAGGTCAGATTTTCAATGACTTGCAAATGATCCGCTACGGACAAGTCAGATAACTGCCCGATATGCAGTCCCTGTTCGCCACCGACTTTGACAGACAAGGCTTGGTCATTGAGGCGATAGCCGTGGCAGGTTCCACAGGTCAATTCGTTCATGTATGTCTTCATGACTGTCCGCGTATAGTCACTGTTGGTTTCACGGTAGCGGCGATTGATATTGGTAATCAAGCCTTCAAAGGGAATATCGATATCACGCACCCCACCGAACTCATTTTCATAATGGAAATGGAATTCTTTTCCGTCAGAACCGTTGAAAATCAGGTTCTTCTCCTCTTCCGTCAATTCCTCAAAAGGCTTGTCCATGTCCACACCAAAGTGGTTCATGGCCTGCTCCAACATCTGAGGATAGTAGTTGGAAGAAATAGGATTCCAAGGAGCCAAGGCACCGTCACGCAGGGTCTTGCTGGCATCTGGGACAATCAAATCCGTATCCACTTCCAGCTTCATGCCCAAACCGTCACAATCGCTACAAGATCCAAAAGGAGCATTGAAAGAGAAAAGACGAGGCTCCAACTCGGGCACTGTAAAACCACAAACTGGGCAGGCATAGTACTCAGAGAACAGCAGTTCCTTCTCATCCATGGTGTCAATGATGACATAACCGTCCGCAATTCGAAGAGCAGCCTCAATCGAATCAAACAAGCGAGAACGAATGCCCTCCTTGATGACAATTCGATCGACCACGACCTCAATATTATGAGCCTTGCTCTTGGACAATTCAGGCACTTCAGACACATCATAGACATCCCCATTGACACGGACCCGCACATAGCCATCCTTCTGCACCTTCTCAAAAATGGTCTTGTGTTGACCCTTTTTCTTGCGAACAATCGGTGCTAGAATCTGCAAACGTTGGCGTTCTGGCAATTCCAAAACCTCATCGACAATCTGCTCCACCGAAGAAGCCGCAATGGCCCCGTGCCCATTGATACAGTAAGGCACCCCTACCCGAGCATAAAGCAAGCGGAGATAGTCATTGATTTCTGTTGCCGTTCCAACCGTCGAACGCGGATTCCGCGAGGTTGTTTTTTGGTCTATGGAAATAGCAGGGCTGAGCCCCTCTATGGAATCCACATCAGGCTTGTCCATGTTGCCCAAGAACTGACGAGCATAGGCAGACAAAGACTCCACATAACGACGTTGGCCTTCGGCATACAGAGTATCAAAAGCCAAACTCGACTTACCAGACCCCGACAAACCAGTCACCACCACCAACTTCTCACGCGGAATGGTCACATCAATATTTTTCAAATTATGGGCACGCGCCCCATGAATCACAATATTTTCTTGCATAATTTAAGATATAGAGCCCGTAAAACGCACGGTGAAAATAGGCGGTAAGTCCGAAATCTGTGATTTCGAAGACGCACCCCCGTCAAGACAACTAGTGCTTTCACAGGTCGAAAACCGAAGAAAGCACAGATGTCTACGACGCAGAAGCCAGTTCCACACGCTTAAACATGAAGAAACCAACAATTTTTCAAACAGCGTATAGGGCGTGTTCAGTTCCTTTCAAAATCAGCTATAAATAGGCACGCATCCTATCCAGCATAAAATATACCCCATTATATCACACTTCAAAAAAATCATTCCGTATTCCTGCATTTTTTGGTATAATAAAGGGTACGTTTACATGCAAGAATGAAAAGGAGGGCACTAATATGAAACAGATTTTTCTATCAACGATGACTGATTTAGAAGAAATCCAAACCTTTGAACCAGGCGCTTGGATCAACTTGGTCAACCCCTCCCAGAGTGAGTCCATGGAAGTGTCCGAGCATTACAAGATTGATATCGCCGATCTGAGGGCACCGCTCGATGCAGAAGAAACTTCTCGTATCACGGTCGAAGATGACTACACCTTGATTGTCGTCGACGTTCCCATCTTGGAAGAGCGGAATAACAAGACCTACTATATCACCATTCCGCTTGGTATTATCCTGACAGATGACGCCATTATCACGACCTGTTTAGAGCCACTGCCGCTCTTTGATCAATTTATCCACAGACGCCTGCGCAACTTCTTTACCTTTATGAAGTCACGCTTCGTTTTCCAAATTCTCTATCGAAATGCCCAGCTCTACCTGTCTGCCCTGCGGACCATTGACCGAAAGAGTGAGGAAATCGAGAAACAGCTCCACGAAGCCACTCGAAATGAAGAACTGATTGTCCTCATGGAATTGGAAAAAACTATCGTCTACTTCAAGGCCTCTCTCAAAACCAATGAACGCCTGGTCAAAAAACTGGCCAGCTCCACCCGCCTCCTCCGCAAATACGAGGAGGATGAGGACTTGCTGGAAGATACCCTGGTCGAAACCCAACAGGCTATTGAGATGGCGGACATCTATGGTTCTATCCTGAACTCCATGACCCATGCCTTTGCCTCAATCATTTCCAACAACCAGAATACCATTATGAAAACCCTGGCCCTCATGACCATCGTCATGTCCATACCGACCATGGTCTTCTCGGCTTACGGCATGAACTTCAAGGACAATATTATTCCCTTCAATGATATTCCCCATGCCTTCTGGTGGATTATCTTGTTTGCCTTTGCTATCAGTTTATCACTAACCTTCTATTTCATAAGAAAGAAATGGTTCTAATCCAAGGAGATTGCTATGTCATTTACAGAATTTAAAGAATTAACCAAGAAAAACCAGGAATTTATCCACATTGCTACCAACCAATTGATCAAGGATGGCAAGACGGATGCCGAAATCAAGGGGCTTTTGGAAGAAATCCTGCCGACCATCATCGAAAAGCAAAAAACAGGCCAAACTGCCCGTAGTCTTTTTGGTGCACCTAGTGAATGGGCCGCAAGCAAGTCTGCTGCTCCCAGCCAAGAAAAGCAAGAAACGGTCGAATACAATGAAAATCCATGGCTCATGTGGCTGGACTCTAGTCTCTTTATGTTGGCCATCATTGCCGGTATCAATGGTCTGATGAATCTCTTTAATCAAGGCGCTCAGTATGGTTTGGTGACCCTGCTGGTTATCGGATTCGGTGTGGGTGCAGGTATGTACTTCATGTACCACTTTGTTTACAGAGAGCAAGCTAAAACCGGTAAACGACCAAATCTACTCAAGGCCATTCTGTTCCTGGGTGTGGCAACTTTGGCCTGGTCTGCAGTCTTCTTCCTGGCTGCCCTAGTTCCAGCCAACCTCAACCCAATTCCTCATCCAATTCTCACTATCTTAATCTGTGCTATTGCCTTCGGAATCCGCTATCTCTTGAAAAAGAAATACAATATCCGCAACGCCATGCAGCCTGTGCAATGATCATTCAATTCCATTTCAACTGTTACAAACTTGCAAACGACGCATAGTAGCCGTCATAGAAAATGCTCAGGTTATCTGATCCATCTACGATATAATCTACACTCCGTTTCGGTGTGATACGAAATATATTTTATACATCCCAGGGCTCTTTGTCAACTGTAGTGGGTAGATGAAAAGCTAACACCTAGAGAGGACGAAATTCGTTCTCTCATTTTTGATG
>NZ_JBIMJQ010000059.1:0-2049 GCF_043674215.1 Streptococcus sp. A22 | reverse complement strand
CTATTCCAGGAGGTGGTGACGGTATGGGTTACGCTTACGGCCAATGTACTTGGGGAGTTGCAGCCCGTATCAACCAATTGGGGCTAAAACTCAAAGGTAAAAATGGTGAGAAGATTCCAATTATCAGTACCATGGGCAATGGCCAAGATTGGGTACGAACAGCCGCAAGTCTCGGTGGGGAGACAGGGACAAGTCCACAAGCAGGAGCTATTCTTTCCTTTGCGGGAGGAGGACATGGCACACCAACAGAATACGGACATGTGGCTTTTGTGGAGAAAGTCTACTCAGATGGCTCATTTCTTATCTCAGAAACCAACTATAATGGCAATCCAAACTATACCTTCCGTAAATTATCTGGAGTGGACAGTAGCTTGAGTTTTGCTTATACGACGAAATAAAAAAAGGATATGCTAACAAAATGAATAAATGTTAGCATATCTTTTGTGTTTTTTTTGTCACGATTAATCAGAATTTATAGAAATGAGAACTGTTATGAGACGAATCATCTCATCAAGAACATCTGCAAGTGAAATCCCCTTAGTATAGCTATATTTTTTTGAATAATTTTGCCATTGTTTATTCTGAATAGGGTCAGATTTGAACCTCTCGAGTAGTTCAATAATCTTTACAAAATCGAGTTCTGTTTCGCGATATGAAAATGTTCTCTGACAGGCATTTTTCAATTGAATGAAGTCAATGTCTTCTTTCTTCAGTTTTGAAAGAATATAAACATCGTAAAAATCTTTGCTTCTGCTGTTCAAGAAGTTGCGTGAATAGATGGTTTGGAGTTTTTCAGCTAGAATTGTTTCAATTGTATAAGCAATGATTGGAAAATTGTCTTCATCAAAAATAGCTTTATAGTCGTATGTAATCGGCTGAGGAGTTACAACATCACCTGTCGCAATATCCAAATGGATAACTTGTTTAATATTCTCAAGTTGGCATAAAATGGTTGCACGATAGCCACCATAGTCATCACTTTCTTTTATAGCTGTGGTTGATTGAATCACAAAAGATATACCTTCTTCGGAATCTGCTAAAATTTCCTTGAGTTGCTGCTTCACAGTATCTTCTGAGAGTGTCATTTGATGGAACAAAAAATCAATATCAACAGTGCTACGAGATTCAACTCCGATAACATTTGATAGTAGGAATCCTCCTTTGAAGATATAGTGATTTGAGTAGGTACTCTGACTTAATTTTTTCAAAATCACTTCAAGAAAGTAATAGGTCATGACGGAATTAAAGGTTAAACCAGTATTCTTTGATATTTTATGACAGAGTGCTGTTAATTTAGCTTTGTTCATATTAGAACCTCCAGAGTTTGTTTAACTTTTTCTAAAGTATTCATTTTTGTCGCATATTCATAGAGTTTTGCTAGATTTTTTTTAGGATAGTTCCCATAAGATTGAAGTGTCTTGACAAAGAGTTCGGAATCAATCTTTTCTCGATGTATTACAAAATCACAAATAATACGTTCAAAATCATATACCCTTACGTTGTTTCCCAAAGGAGTAGGTACAGTAGTCATTCCCAGCTCGCTGTATTCTTTAGAGACAAAGTGAATATTTAGATTAGCTGGAGGAGTATTAAAGCGGTAGCCTCTAGGAACTGTCACATCAAAATATTGTGGAATTTCATCTGTAAACTGTTGTAGATACAGTGCCGAAATATAAGAGAAAATAGCCTTAGGAAAACGATATTGAAAGAAGTAGTATTCATCATAGTCTCCGTTTTGGGTTAGGAAAATACCTTTTTCAACTCGGAAGATAATGCCTTCTTTCTCTAGTCTTGTCAGATATATTGTTGGAATACCTAGTGCTTTACAATCTTTGTTTGTGACAATTCCATTGTTCTTTTCTATAAAATCGAGTAGAATCTCTTTTTTTGACATACGGCCCCCCGCTTGTTGCTTTTACACTACAATTTTACAATATTTGTGGTATAAAAGCAACATTTTCTTTTCCCTCATTTTATTGTGATAACAAAATCAAGCCTTCTTTTTTATGATGGTATTGAACTTGGGCTACGAGCTGTACAAAAAAGAGA
>NZ_JBIMJQ010000058.1:0-2090 GCF_043674215.1 Streptococcus sp. A22 | reverse complement strand
CCAAACTAGCAAGAAGCGAATACTTATCATCACTATCAAAAAGATTGCGGTTCACTGCACTGTTCAAATACCCATAGTGTTTGACAAAGCTATCATAGGTACGATTGAGTTTACCTAACAAGTGGTTAAAGCTCTCCTTATCATAGTCATAATAGCGTTGAATGGCAATGACTTCTTGGTAAGCATTGCGAATATCGACCATTCCTTTGATTCGTGCCACTTCTTTATCTGACAAAGGAGCTTCATAGAAAACAGTCTTTTTATAATAACCCTTAAACTGACCACGTTTTGCTGCATCATCGGTCACATAGACATCCAGAGCAGTGTTATCAGTCACTTCTAAGGCATTAAAGCGATCAATCTGCTTTTGAGAATGTTTGGTGTCCCATGCTTTAAAGTTGCCCTCTTCATCGACATAGTAACTGATTTCTTCCGTCTTGGTTCCGACTCGAATGCCTTTATTATCTCGATAGTAAACTGTAGCACCCTGGTAACCAAAACTGTACTGACCCAGATTCTCCCTCATTTCAGCTGGAATGGAGGTATCAATGACTTGTTTGATCAACACATCTGGGTTAATGATGACCTCATTTCTATCAATCTCTCTTGGGGCCTTAACGTGATTTAGAGCAGTTAGGACACTTGCAATCAAGTCATCACTAGTCCCCTTAACAGAAAGTGTTCCGCCGTTAAAATTTCTGACCTCGTAGGTTCCTAGCACTTGGCTATTGTATTCTCCATCAAAGTAAGGATTGAGCCAAATGCGACTATCCTTCTCATAGCGAATAGAACCTGAAAAGGCTAGGTCATCTGCCACATATCCCTTGTTCAGGTGTTTCTGGAAGAATAACATATCCGTTGTGACACTCGTTCCTGCAATGGCCTTAAAGGCAGAATCAGGCAGTCGAACCCCACCAAGAAATTCAGTTGTCTCACGAATATCTTGCAAGATGTTTTCTGTTCGCTTGTCCATAGTTCCTGTGGAAGAGATAATCGCTACTTGTCCACCATCATGGACCAAATCAAGTGACTTTTTGACAAAGTAATCATGAATCATGTAAGGCCTATCGTACCTGTTATCCGCAATTCGAATATTGGCAAAGGGCACATTTGAAATCGCCAAATCAAAACTATTGTCGTTAAAAGCCACCGTCTCAAAGCCCTTAATTTCAATGTGACTATTGGGATGAAGGTGTTTGGCAATAGCTCCTGTAATAGTATCTAATTCCACACCATATAACTCACTCTTTTCTCTTAAGTGTTTGGGCATTGCTGCAAAAAAATTCCCTGTTCCCATGGAAGGATCTAGGATTTTGCCACCTGTAAAGCCATCTCTTTCTAACTTATCCCACATCTGACGGATAAGGGTAGGGTCTGTATAATAGGCTGTCAGAGAGGACTGTTTCATATCCGAATACTCTTTATCTGTGACTAAGCTTTTCAGTTCTTCTCGTTCCTTAGAAAATTTTGGATTATAGTCATCAAAAAATTCATTGGCTAGTCCACCCCAGCCTACATACTTGGCAAGGAGTTCTTGTTCATTTTTACTTGCCTGACGGTGTCCCGTTTCAAGTGTTTTAACCAAACGAATGGCCGCAATGTTTGTCTCAACCTTATCTCTAGCAGTCTTTGGATAAAAGTCCGTCATATCTTCTGGAAAATAAAAGTCCGTTACTGGAATCTCTGGAATTGTTTCGGCGACTTCCTCTTCAGGAATTTGATTATCTGTTTCTTCAAGATCAGTATCGTTATGACCTTTTTCTGAACCATCTGGTTCCAATAGTCCAATACTCTGAACTGGCTCCTCTTCCAGAAATGAAAAAAGATTTAGTTCTTGGTCCGCTTCTTCTAACTCTGTTTGTGGTTCTGCCTTTGGCTGATGAAGTGCCTGACTGACTTCTTCCCAGGTCCTCACATAAAGAACTGGATTTTGTTCAATGATATCCGAAAAGTCATTAACTAACTCAATCCGAATCAAACCGTTCAATCGAGCATCGCTGACCGACACGACCTCAAAGTCCTGTCCCTTATAGGAAACCAATGACCCCAGAGGATAAGTGTCCAATACTCTCTGAACCAGTGGATTTTCC
>NZ_JBIMJQ010000057.1:0-2823 GCF_043674215.1 Streptococcus sp. A22 | reverse complement strand
GGTAAACGTTTATTGTCTATTATCGTGGGTATTTTAGTAGTAGGAGGATTAGTGATGTTTTTTAGTTTGAATGGAGAAACAAAAGAAGAATACGAGGCTAAATTGTTTCGACAGGAGCAAGAGAACATTGCACAGTATTTAACTGAGCACTATGAAAATATTAGGAAGATAGATTTTTTGAGTGCTGAAAAAGATTCTAAGACTGGTTTTACGGATGTGTTGATGGAAGTTAATTCAGAAATGGTTATTATGGTATCTTTTGGAGATTATGGAGATGATGACTATGTGATAACTTTCTATGAACATGGTGCAAAATTTGTGGACAGGAGTAGTAGTTCTATAGCTAATAGAGTTGATGTTAATTATATTGATGGAGATTCATAATGATTACCGAGAAAAATTACAATAATATTTCAAAAAAAGTATATGACTTAGACCCAGTGAAATATCCTGAGCTAGAGAAACAACTGAAAATTGATGACACATTTTTATCTAGCGGTCAGAGGTTTGTAGTTTTGCAGGCTGAGGGAAATTCGTTGAATCCCACCGATAACGGTATGCAGGCTATGGCAGTAGCACCTGTGAAGGGATACGATGTCGAAGGTAAACTTATTGTGGACACCAGTCAAATTGTTATTGCTTATGCGGGGACTAATATTAAGGATTCGAAAGATATCGATACAGATGTTCAAATGATTGCTGGAGGCAATACCACGACGCTAAAAACAGATTATGAGACTGTTCGTGTTCCTGGGACGACCCAGACAGTTCGTCTTCCTCAAACCCAAACAGATTCGCAATTAAAAACTGCTCAAAAATTTTATGAAGACATCCGAAAGAAGTATCCAGAAGCGAATTTGACTACTACAGGTCATTCATTAGGGGCTTATTTAGCTATTATTGTAGCAGCTGAAAACCAGATTCCATCAATAGCTTTTAATGGACCAGACCCTGTTAGGGGGATGTCAGATTCTGCGATAAAATGGGTCGAGGAAAATCGAAATCTATACACTAACTATCGCATTGAATGGGATGTCGTAGGTAATATTGGTGCTTATGGAGATAAGCACTTTAAGACAGATAATCTTGGAATTTCTATCAATTTAAAAGCTAAAAGATTAAGGAAGATTAGTTTTGATAGCATCTTAGAAGGTGGTTTTTATTGGCACAGTCTAAGTGCATATGATTTTAACGAGTATGGTCGAATTGTAGATAGGGATGGTAATGTTGTTAATAATCGTTTTTTAGCATCAACGCAATATCAGACTGTATTGACAGCATCAAGTAGTATGGCACAACTAAAAGAATTTGCTTCGCAATCGTCATTATTAGGCACTGCTTCAGGCGAAATTTTCTTGGACGCCGGTCAAGGCTATATTCTTGGGGCGTCCATGGCTGAAGCGGCTAAGTCAGGTTTGGATGAGATGACCGCTCTCAAGACTAAGGCAGATGCAGAGGTCGAAGCGATCTGGTCAAAGGTTGATTTTTCCATCTATTCTGAGCTATCAGCTTGGGAAGTCAGAGACATCTTTGCTTCTCATGGTGTGACTCACCAAGAAATTGTTAGTGACTTTCATGTTGGGAATATGACCGTCCAAAATCTAGTAAAGACCACCCAACAATAAAACCAATTCCGCTCATAGCTTATCCTATTCAAAACTCATCCATGCGTGGGACAATTGTTCTTGATCCATTACTTGGTTCTGGTTCGACCCTAATTACCGCAGACCAAACTGGAAGGGTTTGTTACGGCATTGAGCTAGATGAAAAGTTTGTGGATGTCATTGTCAAACGTTATATAGAATCAACAGGAAATGACAACGTGACGGTATTGCGTGATGGACAGACTTTGACCTTTGATGAAGCCTATTCAATGATTGAGGAGATTGAGCGAGTGATTCGGCAAGAATAATCTACGAAGTTTTTTAATTTAATAAAAAACTAAGATAATGCTCTCAATTCAGTGTAAATAGTGTATAGGAGGCTCTTATGACACTTAAGCATTTATTGACGATGAGTATGTTAACAGAAACATAGAGAGTAATAAGGACTTAAAAATTATTACTACACTTTAAAAATAATGAATAATAGATGTACAAGGAGGTCTATCAGATGAAACGACTGATTAGTATTGTAGCTAGTATTTTAGTAGTGGGAGGATTAGTGATGTTTTTTAGTTTGAATGGAGATAATCAACTTTCTAAGGAGGAGCAGCAATACCAATTAGAAGTTCAGATTGCCAAATTAATTGTAAGTGATTATGAAGATGTTGAAACGATTGAGTTTCAAGGTTGGGGCCATTCTTTAGAAACTGGCATGTGGGGAACGACAGTTGTGGTTAATGGAAGTAATCGAATGAGTTTTTCTTTTTCGGATTTAAAAGGTTTAGAAAATATTAGAGGTATAAGATATAATTTAGATAGCTTTACCTTAATAGAAAAGTCTGAGACTAAATCAAAATTAAGAATTATGGATAGAATAGATGAAATACTGACAGTGTCTATTACTGGAACAACAGTTATTCATTCAAATCATAGAGATGAGGAATAGTATGACTATAACTATAACAGACAGTAGTTACAATTATTTGGCAGGTCAAGTCTATAATGTCGAGCCAAGTAAGGCACAATCAAATGATGAAGAGCCCGTTGTTAAGAAGGATTTGTTAACTGACCCAGTTACAGGGCAACAGTATAAAGTTCTCTCCGTTCAAGACAATAACAACGATGTCAATATTACAAACGATAATGGGATGCAGGCCATGGCAGTTGCTCCGTATGTTAATGGAAAGGCTGATACTAGCCAGATTGTTATTGCTTATAC
>NZ_JBIMJQ010000056.1:0-2975 GCF_043674215.1 Streptococcus sp. A22 | reverse complement strand
GACTCAGAGACGGATTCGCTGATTGATTCAGAGATTGACTCCGATACTGATTCAGAAATTGATTCTGAGACTGACTCTGATACTGATTCAGAAATGGATTCTGAAACTGACTCAGAGATTGACTCTGATACTGATTCTGAAACTGACTCAGAGATTGACTCAGAGACGGATTCAGATACAGATTCTGATACTGACTCAGAAATGGATTCTGATACTGATTCGCTAATGGACTCTGATACTGATTCAGAAATTGATTCAGAAATTGATTCAGAAACGGACTCAGAAACTGATTCTGAGATAGATTCAGAAACGGACTCTTTTACTGATTCTGAAATAGACTCAGAGACAGATTCTCTTACTGATTCTGAAATAGACTCGGAGACGGATTCTCTTACTGATTCTGAAATAGACTCGGAGACGGATTCTCTAACAGATTCAGAAATCGAATTTGAAAGTGATTCTGAATTTGATGTTGATTCAGAATTAGACAGTGACTCAGAATTTGAGATAGATTCTGAATTTGATGTTGATTCTGAGTTAGAAGTAGACTCAGATTCAGACAATGAATGTGAGTTTGAGTTTGAAAGCGACTCAGATTCAGATTTGTCAACTGTGTACCAGTGCGTTGTTTCGTTAACTGTATTCGAACTCAAAGTGTTGGCTAAGTTTACCGATGATCCTTTGGTATTTGGGTTTACAACCTGACCTGCTGAATCTGTATAGTTTGGTGCATAATCCGGGTGAGCTGATTTCAGAATAACTTGCACTAACATACTTACAGGATAGCTTTTCGCCGCTTTGGCATAACCATCAAAACCAATACGAATTAACTGGTAGTTATCTTCATAAATAACAGAGAAGATATCATTATCAATTTTACCAGCTTCTGCATTTGCGGTAGCCAAAGCAGATTCTTCAGCTGAGATAACATCTGTCACAGGAACAACAAGACTTGTATTCGCTGTTCCGGGAGCCATAACAGACGTTTCCATGACTTTGATAAAGCCGGTTGTGTCTGTTGAGTTGTAATCAACGGTTCCAGTGTAAGTCGGATCTTTTACCCAAACAGTCTTAACAAGACTACCCTTCTCATCTACTACTTCTGCCAGACGTTTAATATACGATGTTGAAATCGCACCATCATTATAAATCGTTCCTGGAGAATAAAGGCGTACCGCAGTACCACCTGTTGTTCTTGCATAATCATAACCAGTAAAGGTACGAACACCTGATGGAGTTGCCATTTGACCACCAATACCTTTAATAGTATAGGTTGCTATTGTTTTACCATCAGTTGTCTTATAGTAGGTTGTATATTCTTGATAGGTTGGAACCAAGGTATTAGTGAGTGTTCCACCGTTATACTGTAATTGTAGTTCACCAGTTGTCGTAGTCGATGAAGTACTATCACCGTAGGTAACAGTCAATGGTAAATTATTAGCGCCAGAGTAGTTTTGGAAATAAGTAAAAGTTGCTGTTTGACCTTTTTCTAAAGTATGGCTTTCAACAACGGTATTATTAGTCTTATTAACTAACTCGACATAAGTTGTCGTTGTTGTTGTATCATAATCTAACGAATATCGGAAATAATAATTTTCTTTAATTGTTTGATCCGTTAATTGATCGCCAAACCAATTTAGTTTTGAATAATTAAAAGTAAATCTTTCAGATTCTGAAGAAGGTCTGAAGCTTGTGTTATTTGTTGGATCTGAAATTTTAGCCCCATTAGCATCATCCATTGATGGTGACGCTGTTGAAAGCGTGTCAACTAAAACACCATAACCTTCACCAACTTTAGTCACTGTTGCAGTCGTTGCTGTGTCAAGAGCAAACGTAATCATGCCATCTTCATCATTTTCCAACAACAAAAGACCTATTGCTTGATTGCTTGCTTGCAAACTGCTGATAATGGTAGCAAGGTCAGCCACAGTTGCATCCGCATCTCCTAAGATGGTGTGAGCCAACAAAATCTGGTCACGACTGGTCTCAATCGCAGTCAGCAAAGCTTGACTAGGTGCAGATTGGTTACTTGCTATTTGTACTAAAACCTCTGCTTCCGAAATAACTTGCTCTAAAGTTTGCTTTTCTTCTACAGTTGTAGCGCCCGTTTCGCTCGCACTGGTTTCGGAACCTGTTTCACTTGCTGCTGATTCGCTTGTGCTGGTTTCAGACTTTGTCGAACTCGATGTCGTAGTCGATTCGGACTCTGATTCCGAATGTGATACAGAAGTTGATTCTGAGACAGAGAGCGACTCTGAAGCCGACTGACTTTCTGAGTTAGATACGGACTCTGATGAACTGAGCGATTCGGACTCCGAAATCGATGTCGATCCCGATGCTGAGGTTGACTCAGATTGACTCGCTGATTCGGAAATCGATGTTGATTCTGAGGAGCTTACTGAAACCGAATCTGAGTCGACAACTGTCGTTAACACGACAGTATCTGCTTCTGCCAAGGTTGAAGTACTTGTCTCTGATGTCGCGACAACTTCAGAAGCCATAACGGTTTCAACCGCGACATTCCCCCCCACAACAGCTCCCACTGCTGCTAATCCGCGTAACAATTGGCTTGCAGTCATTGAACGTTTTACAGTGGCAAGGTTGACCTCGCCTGAACTTGCCGAAGACTTGCCTCCAATACGCATCAAACCGATTTGCGACATGACTGTCCTAACCCAGTGCTTACCGGATTTATGCATTTTTACACGACTTTTTCGAGATACTTCGGTAAAGTCATCTTTTCTTTGCATTTTCATTCAAAGAGATCCCCCTGTTGTTTCTTTATCATTTAGTGTCCTAAAAATATCCTATTCCAAAATAGTCCCCCTAAACAATCCATTTATTATACCAAAGAATTATATTAAAGTCAAAGACTTTGCTGAAATGAAAACGTATTTTTTGTAGCGTTACAATAGATGTGAGACTTCTAGAAGTCAAAAAGAAGATTCCCTGATATGATAAGAGTACCACCTACT
>NZ_JBIMJQ010000055.1:0-3431 GCF_043674215.1 Streptococcus sp. A22 | reverse complement strand
GTCTCTAAGAAGGATTTATCAAATGAAATTGACACTAGGCCATTTTCTGTATCCACCTGTTGCAAGGTATATTTCGTAACTTCCGTTCCTTCTTTTAAGACAGAACCGTCTTTGAGGATGACATCCGTCATCAGATAGCTGCGATAAACACCATTGTACTCATCATGCTTTTCATCATAGTTATCTTCAAAACTATATTCAAATAAATCAGTCGCACGATTACTTGGAATCAAAGCTCCAACCAAACGATAGTTAAAGGTTTGATGCAAGGCCACTTCTTTCCCGTCAAGGCTGTCATCTTTATGAGACAAGTCAATTACCACATCTTTTTGTGGGTCTAGTTTGGGAACATTATTGACCACTGTTTCCGTCACATAGGCCACACCAAAATCAATTTGATAAGCTGTATTTTCATACTGACCACCTGTTTTGGTCAACTCATTTTTAACCGTCATCGGAAGCGTGACAACTAAGGTTTGTCCAGTCTTCACATAGGTCTCATAAAAGGCTTTTGGATCATCGCTACTAAGGACTTGAATGGCTCCTTTAGGCGTAAACTGACGTTTAGCCATGGCATCTTGAACGACTTTCGGAGCTTCTGACAAACTTGCAAAGGTGCTGACAGAGATACCAGATACACGATTGCCATCCTTATCCAAAACTTGAATACCATCTTGACTTAGGGTAAGAGCTTCTTCTGGGTAATCATCTACCATGTAAAATCCCTTGGCAAGAACATCATCCGTCACGACCATGTCCTTGTATTGACTGTAATCCAGAACAATTTTGTAATAATTGACCGTATTCGGAAGGACAGTCTTTCCATCAATTGACATGCCTTCTTGATTGGTATTAGACTTATGTGGAGTTACTTTAGGGACAAAATTCGTCACCGTGTTGGTTTCATAAGCTTGTCCAAAGTCCACCTGATAGGCCACGTTTTCATAAGACTTCCCTGAATTAAGCATGGTATCCAAAACAGTCATCGGAGTGACAATGGTAATATTCTCCCCTTTAGTCACATAAGATTCATAAAAGGCTTGTGGGTCTTCTGGCATGAAAACTTGGAAAGCTCCTTTAAGCTGAATGTTTTGTTTAGAAAGGGCTGCTTGTAAAGATTTAGGAGCTTCTGATAATTGAGCATAGGACTTCACCGTAATTCCTGAAACTGTTTTGCCATCAGATGAGATAAACTGAATAGCTGTTTCATCTGGCAATAACGCTTCTTCTGGATAATCATCCACAAAGTAAAAACCTTGTGCAATCTGAGAGTTGTCTGCTTTAATCCCTCGGTATTGGTCCAAGTCCCATGAGAGAGTATAGTGATTTTGAGTTCCCACTAGCATGGGCTTACCATTGATGTCCACTTTGTCTTTATTGAGGTTTTGTTTCTTGGATTCTGGAGAAACAAGGGTGTTAGTCACTTCTTTGGTTTCATAGCCATTGCCGAAATCCACTTGGTAACCCTTGTTTGTATAAGTCTTTGTCTGACCATAGAGACTATCTTTCACCGTCATTTTGGTCAGTAAAGCTAAAGATGTACCTGTTTTGACATATTGGTCATAAAAGGCTTGGTTGTCATCTGGCATAAAGACTTGAAAAGCACCTGTCGGTGTAATCTTAGCACGAGCTAATTTATCTTGAAGGTCTTTAGGGGCTTCATTTAACGAAGCATAGGTTTTAACCGTTATCCCTGATACCTTCTGACCATCAAGAGTTGTGATAGCAGTCCCATTTTCCACCACATCAAGCACTTCCTCTGGGTAATCATCCACAAAGAAGAAGCCACGTGCAATGGTCTCTTTAGCAGAACGATCTCCCTGATACTGGTCCAAATCCCATGTCAAACGGTAGTGGTTAGTTGTACCAAGAGCTACGACTGTATCATTGATGAGAACACCATCCGCATTTTCATTGTTCTTGTCAGGTGTAATATGAGTAGTTGTGTCACCATCACCTGGTGTACGAACTGTCACCACATTTGAAGTGACTGTATAAGCATTGGTTGTGCCCTTGTTCAAAAGGAGTTGGTAGCTATTAGAATAGGTTGCCCCATCATTTTGAACAGAACCATAGAGTTTTGGAGCAGTCAATTGATAAACCTTGGTTAAATCTTTGTTCACTTCCTGCAACAAGTTTTCCTTTGCGGTTAAGGTCACAAAGTTTTTAGATACATCAAAAGTCACTTCGTAGTCCCCATTTTCAGCCTGTGTTTTTTCCAAATCAAAGAGATACCCTGCAGGCAAGTAGTCCTCAAAAATGAGACTAGTCGTTTGGGCACGATTGGACGATAAGGCAGCAACTGTTAAGGGATAAATCACCGTAGAATCTTTTGCGACAGTTTTCTCATGAAGATTAGCTTGATCGCTATTGACCACTTCTTTCATAATCTCTGGTGTTGTCGTCAAACGGTACGCATGATAATGAACAGTCGGAACTTGTGGTGGCGTTGGAAGTTCTTTTGGAATAGGTTTAACAGGTAAGGTTAGTTTGGTCAAAGTTAGACTAGGCTGTACCACTTCTTCCAAAGGCTTTGGCGTGAAGGTTACTGGCTTTTCTGGTGTAAATGTTTTAGGAGTAAAAACATCTGGTGTTACCGTAATAGGTTCAGGAACAGGCTCAAGTTCCACCGTTACATGAGGTTTGGGACTATAAGGTGTTACTGTACGTGCAACTGGTAGGGTATTTAAGGCAAACCAGTAAGACAAACCAACATTCTGTGGCATATCGCCTTGTCCAAAGGTGACTGTGTAGGTATTGCCCGATGTGACCGTTGAGACAATAGCTCCTTTATAAGCATAACGACTTGATGTGGTATCCCATTCCTCAGGTAAGTTCAAATCACTTGCACGGTTGGAACCCAAAGAACGTGCTAGACCTTCATTAGTCACTTGAACGGTTGAGCCATTAATCGGCACAAATTTCCCAGATGAATCTTTAACATATTCTAGACCAATGTCATTATGATTGAGGGACGAGTGTGTAAAGACACCTGGTTTTTCTTTGGAGAAGGTAACTTGCGAACCGTCTTCCAAGAAATACTTAGCAACTACACGAAACTCCATCTTATCCGTTCGCCAGTCACCGTTTCCGTCATTTCGGTAGGCGATAAAACCTTCAGTTGGATCATTTGGCACAACCAATTTCACGGCATCGGTTCCAGCTGGTGATACAAGGTTGGTAATATCGTAAGTCACACGCCTAATCTTTTTCCCATCAAATCGTGCATGTTGAAGATTTTGATAGTTAAAACTAAGGGTCTCACCTGTTTTGAAGCTATCATAGACAAAGAAGCCCGTGGAATCTAAGATTCTTGAGTAGCCCCCAAGCATGGCATCACCAGTTGAAATAATCTGATCAGGATTTCGGGTAATGGCCCCATGTTGTGCTTGGGGTTCACCGTTATTGAGATTGAGAGCTTGAGCAAGGGC
>NZ_JBIMJQ010000054.1:0-3539 GCF_043674215.1 Streptococcus sp. A22 | reverse complement strand
TTTTCGAAGATTTTTCGACCACTATCATAGCGTGAAGCAGGGACACCTAGACTTCTATCCGTTGCGTTGGAATAGGTATAGGCAAACTTAGATTGGTAAGTGATAACCCCGTCAATGGGACTGACTTCTAGGACTGTCGCAACTTCTTGGTCAGACAGTTCATAGGCTTTCCCCATAAAGGTTTCTTGGGCAAATTTTCCGTAAACAGACAAAGGAATCCAGCGTGAACCGATTCGATAATCAATGTCTGCCAAGGTAATGCGGGCTGGTTTGACCGTTTCTAGTAGCCCTGCATAATGTGACCAGTTAAAGTCCTGATTGTCTTGTTTGACGAATAAATCTACCATTTCTAACTTAGTGACGACATCCCCTGACAGAAAGTCTTGGCGAGAAACATAGGTCAATTCTCCATTCAAATACTTCTCAGGATCAGGCATAATGAGGTCGCCTAACTCCTCAATCAAGGTCATCTGCGAATCAACCTGATAGATAGACATCATATAAGCGAAATCAACACCTCGTCCGTCAGCCAAGCTGGAATTTAAGGCATCAAGGGCAGTATGTACCTTTTTAACCTCTTTTTCGGGACGGACTAGAGCCTTCTCAAAGGCAAGGGATTTAGTATAGATAACAGACTTTCCACTTGGATCCAGACTTTCATCTTCCAAACTAGCAAGAAGCGAATACTTATCATCACTATCAAAAAGATTGCGGTTCACTGCACTGTTCAAATACCCATAGCGTTTGACAAAGCTATCATAGGTACGATTGAGTTTGCCTAACAAGTGGTTAAAGGTCTCCTTATCATAGTCATAATAGCGTTGAATGGCAATAACTTCTTGGTAGGCATTGCGAATATCGACCATTCCCTTAATCCGTGCCACTTCTTTATCAGACAAAGGAGCTTCATAGAAAACTGTCTTTTTATAATAACCCTTAAACTGACCACGTTTTGCTGCATCATCGGTCACATAAACATCCAGAGCAGTTCTATCAGTCACTTCTAAGGCATTAAAGCGATCAATCTGTTTTTGAGAATGCTTGGTGTCCCATGCTTTGAAGTTGCCCTCTTCATCGACATAGTAACTGATTTCTTCCGTCTTGGTTCCGACTCGAATGCCTTTGTTGTCTCGATAGTAAACTGTAGAACCCTGGTAACCAAAACTGTACTGACCCAGATTCTCCCTCATTTCAGCTGGAATGGAAGTATCAATGACTTGTTTGGTCAACACATTTGGATTAATGATGACCTCATTTCTATCAATCTCTATTGGAGTCTTAACGTGATTTAGAGCAGTTTGGACACTTGCAAACAAGTCATCACTAGTCCCCTTAACTGAAAGTGTTCCACCGTTAAAGTTTCTAACTTCATAGATTCCTAGCACTTGGCTATTGTATTCTCCATCAAAGTAAGGATTGAGCCAAATGCGACTATCCTTGTCATAACGAATGGAACCTGAGAAGGCTAGGTCATCTGAAACATATCCCTTGTCCAAGTGTTTCTGGAAGAACAACATATCCGTTGTGACATTCGTTCCTGCAATGGCCTTAAAGGCAGAATCAGGCAGTCGAACCCCACCAAGAAATTCAGTTGTCTCACGAATATCTTGTAAGATGTTTTCTGTTCGCTTATCCATAGTTCCCGTGGAAGAGATAATCGCTACTTGTCCACCATCATGGACTAAATCAAGCGACTTTTTGACAAAGTAATCATGAATCATGTAAGGCTTATCGTACCTGTTATCCGCAATTCGTATATTGGCAAACGGCACATTTGAAATCACCAAATCAAAACTATTGTCGTTAAAAGCCACCGTCTCAAACCCCTTAATTTCAATATGACTATTGGGATGAAGGTGTTTGGCTATAGCTCCTGTAATGGTATCTAGCTCTACGCCATATAGCTCACTCTTTTCTCTTAAGTGTTTGGGCATAGCCGCAAAGAAATTCCCTGTTCCCATGGAAGGATCTAGGATTTTGCCACCTGTAAAGCCATCTCTTTCTAACTTATCCCACATCTGACGGATAAGGGCAGGGTCCGTGTAATAAGCCGTCAGTGAGGACTGTTTCATATCTGAATATTCTTTATCTGATACTAAGTTTTTGAGTTCTTCACGTTCCATAGAAAATTTTGGATTATAGTCATCAAAGAAATCATTGGCAAGTCCACCCCAGCCCACATACTTGGCAAGGAGTTCTTGTTCACTTAATGAAGCATTGCGGTGCTCTACTTCTAGATTTTTTACCAAACGAATGGCCGCAATGTTTGTCTCAACCTTATCTCTAGCAGTCTTAGGATAGAAGTCCGTCAAATCTTCTGGAAAATGGAAGTCTGTTACTGGACTATCTGGAATTATTTCGACTACCTCCTCTTCAGGAATTTGATTATCTGTATCTTCAAGATCAGTATCGTTATGACCTTTTTCTGAACCATCTGGATCCAAAACTCCAATGTTCTGAACAGCTTCATTAACGGATTGACTTGTTTCCTCTTCCAGAAATGAAAAAAGATTCAACTCTTGGTCTGGTTCGTCCAACTCTACTTTTGGTTCTGGCTTTGGGATATGAAGCACCTGACTAATTTCCTCCCATGTTCTCAAATAAAGAACTGGATTTTGTTCAATGATATCGGAGAAATCATTAACCAACTCAATTCGAATCAAACCATTTAATCGTGCATCGCTGACCGACGTCACTTCAAAGTCCTGTCCTTTATAGGAAACCAACGTCCCAAGCGGATAGTTGTCCAAAACCATCTGAACAAGTGGATTTACCTCAAACGCTTCATCAACTACTTCTTTTCCCTCAGCTTTCTCTAGCTTGTTCTTCCAATCTCTGAGGGTTAAATCTGGCTGATTGCCTTTATCTTTTTCAAATTGCTCCGCGTCTTCTCTGCTAAGTTCTTGGTGTAAAAAGGCGTAAGCAATTTGTCGCAGCTCTTCAATGGAAAGCTGGCTACCAAAGAAAAATTCAATTTTTTCATGACCCAATCCCATTTGGAGTAGTTCTGTCGCAAGGGCTAGTTGAGTTACCGTAGCTTTTGGATAACCACCTAATAAAGCAAGGTCCGAATTTTTCAAATGAAAACGACCTACCGCATCCAATAAAATACCAACTTGGTCTGGGTCAAACTGAGATAGCTCAATCCCCACTTGAGTCAATTTTTCTTGATTTTCTATCCTAATGGCTTGTCCAATTTTTTCTAACTCCTTTTCTTCGACTGTAGTCAACGTTCGTTTCAGCTCATAGGGACTGCCATCAGCCTCTAGATAGGTAAGTAACTCTTCTCCCTCAAAGACTGGTATCATTTCCATATCAGTATCAAAATCACCTCGTCTAAAACTTGGGACTTTGGAACGTTCATTTCGAATTTGGTCAAAATAAGTTAGAATCTCAAATTTACGTCGTAATGACAACTCTTCATAGGCAGGCAGATGACTGGTTTTTCCTGTTTGAACATCTAGTTGAGACAAATCTACATCCAAACTAGCAATAACCAGAGAGCCCTCTTCTCGGAGAGATATTGCCTGATGAACACT
>NZ_JBIMJQ010000053.1:0-3598 GCF_043674215.1 Streptococcus sp. A22 | reverse complement strand
AGTTGATTTCAAACACCCCTTAGAGCTGAAGAAAAAGAGGGAGGAAAATTTTTTTAAAAAAATTTTATTTTTTTTTTCGTCAAGGACATTTTTGTCCTATTTTTTGTAGCCGAGTTTGAAACTTGGCTTTTTCTACTGGTCTCATTCCCTTGTATTCTCTAACCATTTTATCAGCCTTTTCTTGGTTGTGTGTGTTGGCACCTTCTAGGAGTTTCATGAAATCTACCTTCTCCTCTTTGGCTATCGTGCTTAGTCCTTTGATCGCCGTTAGCGTGCTTGCTTCGACCCAATTCAAGGTCTTGGCCAGGCTTGGTTGGTACTCTCTGCCTTTTAACTTGATAGGTTCCACCGATTCCAGGAACTCAGACCACCAAGGCGACACCGCCCACCGTCTTTTGTTGCTATCGTTTGACGGTTCTACAAAGCGAATCAAATCTGACAGAACGCCCTTGAAAATCTCTCCGAAGTTGTAGCCGTTGCCTAGTAATTGAGCGACAAAACTGTTTGCCTTCTCGTGCTTCAGTACCAATTCCCAACGGTTCCAAATTTCAGCATCAACCTCATAGCCTTTTTGTTGTCGCTCATACTTCTTCTCATAGACACGCAGCATCACATCAGATTTGTTGCTTCCCATGTATATTGTGGTTCCTGTATGGTTCCCGTCTGAATCTCGTCCAGCAATGACTTTGAAGGCTCGACATCTGCCAACGTGTTCCCCTCGCTCGATTTTGCCGATAATATCATCAAATGAAACAAGCCCTTCAAATTCATCTAGTGCCAAGTCAATCCGTGAGAAGCTCACAAAACCTTGTAGATGGCTGAATACATCAAACCAGGTCAGGCCTTCTGCTTCCATCATACCCTCAAATATTCGCACTCCTTGACCCGTCATCTCGATATGAACACCCATATCCGACCGATTTTCAGAGTAAAAGACATTGATAATACCGCCCATGGTGTAGGCTCTTTCGTATCCGTACCGCCCACTTTCTGACTCGACAAAATCCACCTTACCAAGCCCCACTTGTTCAATGGCTTCCAGGGGACTTCCTACCTTTACAGTAAAGGACAACCAGTCTATCAAATAGCTATTTTCTATGTTCATGTACACGTAACCCCCCTGTTAGTTACCGGGGGCGTACAATTTTTAATTTTCATCTTAAATTTTCCCCTTTCGAGCTTCGCTCGATTTGCTCCGCAGGGCAGGGGCTCCGCCCCTTGCAACCCCGGCCCTCAATCTGACAGGCGTTGGAGCACTACATCAAAATCTCATAGACTTGGAAGCAATTCAAGAACCGGACAAAATTTTTCACAGAACCCGGCAGAGCCGGAACCTGCAAAAAATTTTGCCACTATCTCACGGAGATTTCTTGAGTTCCTTCCACCTGGGTGGGTCGTGCATTGGTGCCCGATACACTGACAGCTCAAACATCTAAATCGTCTGTATCGGTCTTTTCTATTGTACCACCCAGGCCGTCATCATGGTTAGAGCGTTGTAGCATCTTCTGGACTTTGGCAAAGACCAGTTCACGGCGGTTTTCATGCGGAAAAATGATCCGCATAATTCGTCCGCCATACTGCTGAGCAAACCCCTTACCAGGCGGCGAGGAAGTCACTTCAGTATCATCATCATCTTGAACATCAAAGAGCATTCTCTTTCCTTCGGTAGATACCCCACCGACCAGGATTCTCAAACCAAAGTTTGACCGTACCTGGGTACCACCGAACAGAGTTGAGTCAGCTTGTTGAACCGTAACCAGGATACGCCAACCACCGTCGCCATCTCCAATATTCCGGCTCAACCTCATCATCTCCCCGAAGCGTTGCAGGAACTCTGCTCGCTCCTTTTTATCGATATAGGCTTCTGATAACGAAGCAAATTCATCAATGATAAGCCAATGAATACTGTCGCCAATTGGTTCAACGCCTTCCAGGTGTCTTCTAAAACGCTGATACGCTAGTTCAAAACCTTCTTTGGCTTCTTCTACCGACCAATAACCAGGGCAACCCCTCAACTCTTTCCAGTCTTTGGACCCCTTATAATCTAGGATATAAAGCCTATCCCCGATAGGGGAAAGGGAAGCCAGGCAATGCACCATGTGCATCGTCGCAACCGACTTCCCAGACCCTGTCGAGCCTGCAAGCAAAACATGACCTGGAACCTGCAACCAGCGAGGACTGCCCCACTTTCTATCATGAAAAAATGGATACTTCCTCATAGGACGCTATCGACCTCATCAATTTCTTCATTGTTCCGAATTTCTGCCAGCTTTGAGAGCCGTTCGGCTTCCTCGATATCAGCTTTCTTCTTGTAAATGAAATTCGCTACGAGTAGTCGCCCGTAGCCTTCACGAAGGCCTGGGACCGTTATTCCTGTAATTTGATACTCACAATTAGCATGTATCGTCCTTGAATAATTTTTCAAATTTCGATTGAAATCATCAAACTCTTGCTCGTTTAGCACGGGCAGAAAGTATATTTCGTTCTTCACTACATTCCACCCGTGGACCTGTCTTCTGAGGCTCTCGTTGCTATTCCATAAATGGTCAAATGCGTCGTCAAACTTAATTTGCGCTTGCCAGAGAGCTTTCGTCTCTCGGTCTTCATCAACAGCTTTCTTAACCTGAAATGTGAGGAATGCAAGCATCTTTTGCATCCCTTTCCACCAAGTTAAGAACCAGGTTTTTCGAACTTCCTTTTCTATGAAGATAATCGGCAGAATCAAACCCAGGAGAAGCAATAACATCATCACAATCATCATCGCTCTGCCTCCATTTCTTCAATAAGCGTGTCTTCGTCAAGAAAAATCATGCTAGAAGAACGCATATCATACCCTAAACCTGACAAGCGATAAATCACACCAGGGGTAATTAACAACCCAGGAAGATAAACGACTTTCAGAATTTTTGATGTTCCAACTTCCGAAAAAGTGTAAGTGTAGCCGTCCATTTCCTCTGAAACAACCGACTTCCCTTGTGAATCTTTCAGAGTTTTTCCATTCTCGTCTTTGACCTTTGGATAATGCTCCTTCGTGGGTGCCCCCAGATACATGCCGTACAGCTTATCAAACTTCTGTTTGTTTCCGCTTGTGTTTGACTGTTGTTGCTGCAACAAGTCTGCCAATAAGTCTTTGTTTTCCATAGACTTTTCTCCTTTTGATAAATATATATTTATGCAACAAAGGAGCCAACTGGACATCTTACCAGACGACAAGAAAAGGACAGAGGGACAAAAAAGGAGTGACATACATCACTCCTCCTCTTGAAATTGCTCATTTTTCTAAGTATTTATACAGTAATTGCTTACAGTTTTTGAGCTTGTCAATTCTCTAAATATCTGCTATACTGTGTGTGAACATTAAATATTAGAAAAAAGTCAACTGGAAAGGTAAGAGCGTCCATTGGCTTTTTTTGTTACATCTTCATTATACAGCTTTTCGAAACGTTGTCAATACTGCCAAAATCGAACTAAAAAACGTACTTTTGAGCAAAAACCCCTTAGAGATTTTTAACACCCCCTAGAGTTGATTTCAAACACCCCTTAGAGCTGAAGAAAAAGAGGGAGGAAAATTTTTTTAAAAAAATTTTATTTTTTTTTT
>NZ_JBIMJQ010000052.1:0-3618 GCF_043674215.1 Streptococcus sp. A22 | reverse complement strand
CTATTCCAGGAGGTGGTGACGGTATGGGTTACGCTTACGGCCAATGTACTTGGGGAGTTGCAGCCCGTATCAACCAACTGGGTCTAAAACTCAAAGGTAAAAACGGTGAGAAGATTCCAATTATCAGTACCATGGGCAATGGCCAAGATTGGGTACGAACAGCCGCAAGTCTAGGTGGAGAGACAGGGACAAGTCCGCAAGCAGGAGCTATACTTTCCTTTGCGGGAGGAGGACATGGCACACCAACAGAATACGGTCATGTGGCTTTCGTCGAAAAAGTCTACCCAGATGGCTCATTCCTTATCTCCGAAACCAATTATAATGGTAATCCCAACTACACCTTCCGTAAATTATCTGGAGTGGATAGTAGCTTGAGTTTTGCTTATACGACGAAATAATCTCCAGAAAGATAGTTGTCGTTTTGTCCCAAATATTGTATAATATTTGGGACAAGGTGGTGAGGAATTGATTAACATAAAGTCTAAAATAAATAGTAAGATTGATAATCTGCCAGACGGCACAGTCTTTATTTCAAATGATTTTTTAGAGCTCGCTGATTATGAGACAATTAGAAAAAATTTGAATCGATTTGTTAACGATGGAACGATTCAACGTATTGTAAACGGTGTGTATTACAAACCAAGGTTTATTGAGTTGATTGGGGAATTTGAGTCTCCTTCAATAAATGAAGTGGCTATTGCCATTGCTAGAAAATATAATTGGACAATTGCACCTTCAGGGAACACAGCTTTAAATTTATTAGGGTTGTCAACACAAGTTCCAGCTCAATGGACATATATTTCTGATGGACGGTATGTAAATTTTTTAATTGGAAATACGAAGCTAGTATTCAAGCGAACAACAAACAGTACCATTTCAAATATGTCACAATTAACTGCACTAGTTATTCAAGCCATCAAAGCTATTGGAAAAGATAATATTTCAGAAGAACAGATTCTTTATCTTAAGAAAAGGTTAACTAAAAGTGATAAAGAGAAACTTCTTGAGGAAGGCAAGACTACCAGTGCATGGATTTATAAAATCTTGAAAAAAATAGGAGAATCCTAAAGATGCTAGAATTTAAAAAAATTTCCAAAGACGACCTTCAAGCCATTATTAGAAATGCTGCGGAGAGACTTGGTATCAATGAAGTGATCGTTGAAAAAGATTATTGGGTTTGTTTCGTACTCAACTATCTCTTTACAAAGAGTGAATGGAAGGATGCTTTTACATTTAAAGGGGGTACAAGTCTTTCTAAGTGCTATGATTTAATTAAGCGATTCTCAGAAGATATTGATTTAATCTTGGATTGGCAGGTTATTGGATATGGTAAAGACGAACCGTGGCAATCCCGTTCAAATACGCAACAGGACAAGTTCAATAAGGAATCAAATTTAAAAGCAGAAGACTTTCTTGTGAATACGTTAATTCCACAGATGAGGTTAGATTTTGCGAAACTGATTGAAGATGATTTTCAAATTAGTATAGATGTAAATGACCCACAAACAGTACTTTTTGAATATCCGACAAGTTTCCAATCAGAGTATGTGAAGCAAGTCATTCGCTTAGAAATTGGTGCTTTAGCTGCCTGGACACCCTCTGAAATGGTAGAGATTACTCCTGATTTATACAAGGTTTACCCTATGCTATTTGTGGGAGATAGTATTTCAGTTAGGACTGTTTTACCTGAGAGAACCTTTTGGGAAAAAGCTACAATTTTACATCATGAGGCAAATAGACCAGCAGATAGTAAAATCCCTATACGCTATGCACGGCATTATTATGATATTTACTGTCTTGCCCATTCGATTTATAAGAATAGAGCCTTTATGAATCAAGAGTTATTGGAGAAAGTTGTTTCATTTAAGGAAAAATTTTATCCTCGAAAATGGGCAAAATATGAAGACGCAACTATTGAAAGAATCAGATTACTTCCAGATGATTACAGATTGAATGAAATTGAATCAGATTACAACCAGATGAAAGAAATGTTTTATGGGTCTGTGCCATCATTTGAAGAGTTGTTAACAACTATCGCTAATTTAGAAAAAGAAATCCATAAACTTTAGACATCAATTATTTTAGTCACCCACTTTTATGGGTGGCTTTTTTCTTCTCCCTCAATTTATTGTGATAACAAAATCAAGCCTTCTTTTTTATGATGGTATTGAACTTGGGCTACGAGCTGTACAAAAAAGAGAGTTTCTCCTAGAACGGAAAGTTCTTCGTCAAAACTTCTATTTTTGTCGTGCTCGCTTAACGCCCTCGTATCTAATAAAGAGTGACAGTATGTTGCTAAAGAATAAAAGAAAAGAAGGACTATTTATGACCAAAACATGTAATCATCACTTTCTTGTCAATCAGGAAAAAGGCGAGAAACACGTCTTTCGCAAGAGTAAAAAATATCGCACTCTATGTTCCGTTGCCCTTGGAACCATGGTGACGGCTGTTGTTGCTTGGGGAGGAACGGTTGCACATGCTGATGAAGTCACATCATCAGTTGACACCAACATCCAACGAACGGAGAATCCAGCCACAAATTTACCAGAAGCACAGCCAAAACCTGTATCTGAACAAACTGAAATTTTAGCGTTAACTGGACAATCTAATGGAGCGATTGCTGTTACCGTACCACATGATACGGTAACACAAGCAGTTGAAGAGGCAAAGGCTGAAGGTGTTTCTACGGTTGAAGATAGCCAAATGGATTTAGGAAATACAACTTCTGCGGCAGAAACTAACCAACAAATTTCAAAAGCAGAAGCAGATGCCCAAAATCAAGTTGAGGCTATCAACGAAGTTACTGAAACCTACAAAGCTGACAAAGCAGCTTATGTGGATGAAAAAGCTCGCATCGAACAGGAAAATAAGGAGCTGTCACAGGCCTACGAAGGGGCCAACCAAACTGGTAAAGAGACAAATGCTTGGGTTGATACCAAAGTCAATGACCTAAAAACTCGGTATGCAGATGCTGACGTGACAGTAAAAGAACAAGTAGTTTCATCAGGAAATGGGACATCTGTATCTGACTACAGAAATTTTGGTAAGGCTGTTGAAACTATCCAATCCGCCAACGAACAAGCATTAGCGGATTATCTAACAAAGAAAACCAAGGCAGATGATATTGTTGCGAAAAATCAGGCCATTCAAAAAGAAAATGAAGCAGGACTTGCTAAGGCAAAGGCAGATAATGAAGCCATTGAAAGGCGTAATCAGGCTGGTCAAGCAGCTGTTGATGCTGAAAACCGTGCAGGTCAAGCCGCAGTAGATCAAGCTAATCAGGAGAAACAACAATTAGTTTCAGATCGAGCAGCTGAGATTGAAGCTATTACCAAACGTAATAAAGAAAAAGAAGCCGCAACCAGAAAAGAGAATGAAGCGATTGATGCCTATAATACCAAAGAATTGGAACGCTATCAACGTGACTTAGCCGAGATTTCAAAAGGTGCAGAAGGTTATATTTCTGAAGCCCTTGCTCAAGCCCTCAATCTCAATAACGGTGAGCCACAAGCACAACATGGAGCAATTACCCGAAATCCTAATCAAATCATTTCAACTGGCGATACCATGCTGGGTGGCTACTCAAGAATATTGGATTCAACAGGATTCTTTGTCTAT